>CAKZQX010000416.1 GCA_937141995.1 uncultured Chloroflexaceae bacterium
CAGCAGGGGCATACCCCAGGCGTCCGGTTGCTCCTGCTTCAGCACGCGCCGGCCGGCAGCCAGGGCGACCTCGACCGGATCGCCCTGCGCCAGCGCGGTGGCGAAACCCTGCGCAAAATACGTCATCGCCGTGGAGGTCAGATTTGCGTGAAAGGCAACTGCCGCAGGCAGGCCATGCCGGGTCAGCTCCAGCGCCAGCCGGGGTGCAGTTGCGGTCAGCATACCGGGAGGCGCTCCACTCGGGTGGAGAACGACCAGCGGCGGCGCAGCGGTCTGTGTGAGCAGTTGCGCCAGGCTGGCGGCATCCAACTGCTGCCAGGAGCCGGACAGCGGCTCGTCGGGGGCGACCAGCAGCCGGGGCTGCCCGCTGGGATCGGCTGGATCAACCGAAATCGGGGCAATCAGGTGCAGCAGATGGGGCCGGTACCGCTGAAGCGCCTGCCGCAGTGCCGTCGCCGAGAGTGCCGGCAAAACTTCATACTGAATGTTGGCGGATGGCCCGGCAGCATCCAGGGCTGCCCGCAGCGCCGGCAGCGTTGCATCTTCAGCGTGGGCGGCGGCCAGCAGCACGCGCATACCTGCCGGGCGGGGAGCGGCAACCGGGGCGGGGGGAGTTGGCTCAAACCGCTCAGTAACGCGCAGCAGGCCATAGTCATCGTACAGCGCGGGGGACCAGGGCGCGCTGCCGGGGGTGGTCAGCCACTCCCAGGGCAGTGCGGCCAGTTCCGGCGGATCGATCTGCAACAGCAGCCGGAGGGGATTGTTCTGCTCACGGGCGGCGACCAGTTCTTGCAGCAGCAGCTTGCGCACCGCCGGGGTAAAGATCCGGCGGGCCAGGTAGACTCCGAATGCCGCCTCGTCACGCGCAGGGAGTTGCACGCCGGCGTGCAACAGATGAGTGGCACGCGCCAGCAACCGCTCCGGGAAGACCAGTTGCGCGTGAACATCCCCGGCGGCGGCACTGACCCGGAGCGGAAAATCACCCTCCGGTCTGCGCGTACCGATATGAATGCGCAAAAACCGCATAAACCTCACCCGGCAGTTGGACTAAGCGGCTTCAAACGACCGGACCGACTCCTCCTCGGCCCGCAGCAGCAGCAGTTCACCCGTATCCCCGGCATTGACCGGGCGGGGGGCGGGGGGCGAATCCAACCGGCCCCGGCTGGAGCGCGTCATCTGAAAGACTGCCCGTAGCATGGCTTCATATTCCGGGGAGAGCACCTGCTTCCGGCGCTGCATCACCCGGCGCGCCACATCAATCATGCCGTCAATGCGATATTCCCGAAAGACCTCGCCGCCCCAGGTAAAGGCGGGAACCGTTTTCGGCGCAACATGCACCCCAAAGATGCTGCTGCCGGTACCGATCATCGTGCCACCATTGAGATGCAGCCCGATGCTCAGCTTCACATGGTCGGCCAGGAAGCAGCCCAGTTTGAGTTGGCCGCTATTGATCTGGCCCAACCCCTCAATCACTACCCGAATATTGCCATAGGTGTTTTTCAGGTCACTGTTGGTGGTCATTGCCCCGACATTGACCCACTCGCCCAGCCAGCTATGGCCCAGGAAGCCGTCGTGGTGCTTATTGCTGAAGCCCTGCACCGTGCTGGCTTCCACCTCACCGCCAATCCGGCAGACCGGGCCGATACTGGTCTCGCCGCGAATCCGTGCGCTGGAGATCAGGCTCTTCGCGCCGATGTAGGCGGGTCCCTGGATAAAACTGAAAGGCTCGATATGGGCATGCTCGTCAATCATGATCGGGCCGTCGCCGGCATCCAGGACAACGGGGCCATCAAGCCGGGCCGTTGGCGCGACATAGATATCCTGTCCCCGACGCACACTGATCTGGGCATCCGTATGGTTATAGCGTGGCAGACGGTGCGCCAGCAGGGGCAGATCGCGCACAAGTTGTTCCCCGGCCTGCGTAATCAGATCCCAGGGATAGTGCAGCAGCGGTGTGTCAATCTCGATCACGCGGGTAAAGCGCTGCAACTCCGCCAGTGCCTCGGTCGCCTGCTGCTCACGCAAATAGTAGAACACCGCGCTTGCCAGTGCCGGCGACAGATGTGCCCCCAGCAGCACGCCACTGCTGGTGTAAACCGTGTTGATCGGCTCGTTATAGAGATCCGGCAGCCAGTCCAGCGCCAGTGCCCGCCCGTTGACCAGGATCAGCGGTTGCCCGTTGCCCAGCACGCGCCCCAGCACACCGCCCGGACAGCAGGCTGCCATCAGGTGTGAGCGGCATAACCCGGTCAACATCTGCGATGCCGGATCAACCGTTCCCGTCCGGCCATGCACACCGGCCAGCAGCGTTGCCACGCGTTCACGCAGGGTGAAACCCCCACAGCGCAGATCGAAGAGTGGACGGGTATAGACCAGCGGACCAAAGTGACGCCAGAATTCATCCTCAAATAAGACGAGTGTCATAGTTGAGATTCTACTCCCCTGCCAGTTGGACAACCCCGTTGTCCATCGCGGTACCTTCACGCACTATTATGCACTATGCCTGCCGCAGCAAGCTGAGCACAGCCGTCGTCAACTTCTGCGGATCGTGCCGCAACACACGCACGGCCCGGCGCTCACCCGGATTGTTGAGCGAGGCCGTATATTGTACCACCGAACTCGCCAGGTCAGTTTCAATCACCACACTGCCCTCAACGACCACATACCGCTGCGAGTCGTGCTGTCCGGGCAGAACGGCGGTCTCCTCATAGGCATCCGGCTCCAGGTAGACCGGAGCCTGGTTCGCCTCGGCATAGAGTTGTGTCACCTCCGGATCGAGGCGCTGTGCATTAACCAGGACATAATCGGGCGTAAAACCGCCATACTGCTTGATCTTGCGAATATGATCGCCGACATGAAAGCCGGTCGTTAATCCAGGCTCGGTCATCAGGTTGCAGATAAAGATTTTGACGGCCGAACTCTGCTGCACCGCTTCCCGCACCTCCGCGATCAGCAGATTAGGCAGGATACTCTCGAAGAGGCTGCCGGGACCAAGGATAATCGCGTCGGCATCACGCAGCGTTTCGGCGGCCAGGCGCGTCAACGGCAGCGAGGTGATCGCCGGTTGCGCGGAGACCGTCCCGCCATCATTGTGCTTGCCGTTGACCTCGCCGGCAACCAGGTTCGTTTCGGTACCGTCGGGAACCAGCATCAACCGCTCAACATGGCGTTTTGCCAGACGCAGATCGTGGTCAACATGCATAATATTGACCTGCGAACCATCATCCAGGACAGCACGCACTTTGGCCGCAACCGGGGTGGGGACCACATAGTAGACATTCTGGAAGCTGAACAGCCCCGAAGCGCGATAGTAGTACTCGACCGGATCTTGCACCGGCGTAATGCAGGTTAGCCGCTCGACCTGCTCCCCCAGGCTCGCCAGAATCAACATCCCGGCCCCCCCGGAGAGGACGGCGATGCGGGGTTTCCCGTTGATCCGGCGGTAGCCCAGCACCACTTCATTGTTGGTCGGCTCCTGATCATTGAGGGGAATTATCACCATGCTGCCTAGTTGCCACATGCCAAAGGCAAGCACCCCCAGGCCCACCAGGAGAAACAGAATACCGCGCAGCCAGTGGGGCAGAAACTGTAACGTCAGGACCGAGAAAAACGCCGGTACAGGTGTGCTTCGGTAGAACCAGATGGCAACATAAGCTGCGCCGAGTGATAGCAAGACAATACCCACAAAGGTTAACGCCAGTGGGCGTGCCAGATACACAAGTGATGATAATCGTCTGGTAAACATTCGCATACAGTTCCCCTTTTCAGCCGTGCCGGGAAGAGCGACGACACAAGACAGAGTCAGGAAACGCAGCATCGGCTGTTGTTATGCGCACGAGGATAACAGTGATCAGACTGCCTATGGTGAGGCAGCCCGGCTTGCCGATTTATGGTGAGGGTAGATGCCAGGCATACTAACTCTTTGTCTCCAGGCGTCCGCGCAACTCGTTCAACATTGCCTGGAGATTCCCGGCGTTGCGCGCGACCAGTTCGGCCATCATCAACCCGGCGAGGAGGGCATCCGGGTAGAGCGTGTAATTCCCCAGGATTATTCCACCTTCCGAACTACATCCAACCAGGAGATTATTCTTGCCCGTTGCGGGCAGCGCAGCAATGCGGGCGGAGGCATCCTCGGCCAGTTCGACCTTGAGGCCCAGTGCATCTTCCCACTCGCTCAGCCCGACGAGCGAGTCGGCAAAGCGCGATTCAGCCGTGGGCGCGGGGGCAATGACCAGCCCTTTCTGGCGGTACTGGCGTACCAGATAGGCTGCCAGCAGCAGAACAATCTCGATTGGTTCGAGTTGTTCACCATTCTTGTCAACCACGCCCAACGCCGTACCATCGGCAGACAAAGCCAATCCGAGGTGCGAGTCACTCTCGCGCACCAGCTTGCGCAGCCGGGTCAGGCCCGTCTCGGCAGGCAGCGGTGTGAGCTTACTAAAGAGCGGGTCGGTTTCGCGGTTGATCTCAATCGCCCGTGTCTGCCCACCTTCGCTAATCACTGCCGGGAGGTAGCCGGCGGTGGTGCCATTCATCGGATCGACAAAAATAGTCATGGTTGAACGACGAATAAGGTTCACATCGATATGTTTGCGCAACATATCAAGATAGGGAGCGCGGAGATCGTGCGGTTTGCCGCTACCGGCTTTTTGCCCCTGCCCGGCCAGCGGATCATTGACGGGAGAGGGCGGGAAAGGCTGCGTTTCAACCTCAACTTCGCCGGGATAGAGCGGCAGATCAGCATCCTGTGGTCCCACCAGCACCAACCCATTGTACCAGTAGGGTTGATTACGCGCCGTCACCACCAGCGCACAGTTCGCCTGCTGCTGATCCAGGGCGCTCTGAACCGCCGGCATCGGCGCGGGTGCCGCTACCAGCGTGGTCGGTATCCCCTGGAGCGTCAGGCATTGATGGATATCATGGGCAAAGAGATTGGACATAAAGCGCGTATCGTAGGCGATAAGACAACTCCACCCACGCGCGTGTAGCGCTTCGCCTAGATGATATCCTCGTCGTCGCACCTGATCAAGCGTAAAATCAGCAGCGTAGACGCCCTCCCAGGATTTACTAATGAACCTAAAGCGTTCACTCATACAAGCCCTTGCACTACCTGAAATAAGCTGCCTGGTTCACTACGTCCAGGCAAATAGTTCAACCACACGCGCTATTCCGTGCGGTTTGAGACAGAAACGATGCGTAACACACGGTCAGTAGCGGATCGCTGCCGGTAGAGCAGTGTCTGCTGCGAGAATCACAGATCCATGATGAACAACGTTCAACGTTCAATGTTCAACCTTCCCTGCCGGTTGCGCGAAAGTCGGCAATGGTTGCCAGCATCAGATCGCGGATAGCAGAGAGGCGCTCCTCAGTTGCCGCCTCAAAGCGCGTTGTCAATGCAGGTTCGGTATTGGATGCACGCACCAATCCCCAGCCATCACCAAAATCCACGCGCACACCATCAACATCAACCAGCGGATACTGGTCAATAAATTGTGACCGCACATACGCAATGGCCTGGAACTTTGTTGCGTCAGCGAAAGGAATCCGTCCCTCGGGCAGCACCGGTAACACGGGATAGGGTGCCAGGGCCGCCGAGAGCGTTGGCGCGGCAATTTCCCCACTACCATACAGATGCGCCAGGGCATAGAGCAGATGCGCGCCCGCGAAGGCACCATCATCATAATAGTGACCAGGAAAGGTTGAAAAGGTATGTCCGCTTAACTCCCCGCCAAGCACCGCGTCTGTTTCGCGCATTTTGGCGGAGATATTGGAATAGCCGGTCTTCCACATCACTGGCGTTCCGCCCAGGGAACGTATCGCGTCAGGCAGAACGGTACTACATTTTACATCAAAGATCACCGGCCCTTGACGCCGGGCAAGCAAGTAGCGTGCCAGGACAATCAGGTAGCGGTCCGCCCAGACAACCGCGCCCTGGTCGTCTACAATGCCGAGCCGGTCGCCATCGCCATCCAGGGCAATCCCCAGATCGGCTTCATGCTGCCGTACCGTGGCACAGAGATCTTGAAGATTCTCCGCTTTGAGCGGATCGGGATGATGGTGCGGGAAGCGACCATCGGGTTCAATGTAGAGGGGCATAACCTCAGCGCCCACCGCTTCCAGCGTCCGGAGTGCGACGGGACCGCCGACACCGTTGCCACCGTCCAGCACCACGCGCGGCTTGCGCTCTCCGTTCGCCGCAGCAATTGCCGGCAGCGACAGCAGACGGGCCACACTCTGAACATAGAGCGTATCAACCGTGACTTGCTCCAGCGTGCCCTGACCCTCGGCAAAATGCCCTGCATTGGCAATCTGCTCGATTTCCTGAACTGCCGCGCTGGTGAACGGTTCACCGCCATAGACCGGATGGGAACGGCGGAGTTTTATGCCATTATATTCGGGAGGATTATGACTTGCCGAGATAACCAGACCGCCATCACTCCGCAGATGCTCAACAGCAAAATACATCAGGGGCGTCGGTACTTCACCAATATCGATTACATTAATCCCGGTACGGCGCAGTCCTTCAATACATACCGCCTGGAAGCGGGGTGAACTGAGGCGCGCATCGCGCCCCACAACCAGCGTACGCCCCTCCAGACGGCGAAAATAGGTGCCGATGGCCTGACCCAGCGTTTGCAGGGTAGCATCCGTCAGGTCAACATCTACCAACCCACGGATGTCGTAGGCACGGAAGATGGCCGGGTTGACGCGCTCTGCCATGGTCTGCTCCCTGCATCATGCGTGGCACGATCATCAGGTGCCCGGACCGCATACCAATGCTTCTCACCTGCGGCATGTCACACAACTGCCTGATCGAACCATATAATCGTATAAGCGGTATAGTACAACATTGAGCACAATGGTGCAAGGTATCAGACGGGGTCCGGTACATTTGTAGGCATGGCTGTGTTGAACGAAACATGGAAGAAAAAAAGATTAGGTTGGGGAAGCTTCCCGGTGGTTGATGGGCCGGGTGGCAGCGGACGTTTATCTCGCCTGAGCCGATCAACAAAACGGGTGGGGTTGGTCTGAGTGACCAACTCCACCCAGCGCTCCTCAAACGTCAACTGTCATCATCGTCATCATCGTCGTCGTCATCGTCGTCGGACGGCGTCGGTGAAGCGGTCGGCGTAGCTTCCGAAGTTGCGGTGGCCGTTACCTCTGGCGTTGCGGTGGCCGTTACCTCCAGCGTTGCCGTGGCCGTTACCTCCGGCGTGGCGGTGGCCGTTACTTCCGGCGTCGCCGTGGCCGTTACTTCTGGCGTTGCGGTGGCCGTTACTTCCGGCGTCGCCGTGGCCGTTACCTCCGGCGTGGCGGTGGCCGTTACTTCCGGCGTCGCCGTGG
>CAKZQX010000417.1 GCA_937141995.1 uncultured Chloroflexaceae bacterium
TACTTTGTTGAAGAAACAAGTATTTCATCGCTACCCTTTGCTACGTATGAAAGCACCGGATCCGTGGGGCATGTGTACTCTATCACTGGAGAACGCCACAACACTCACGGTCGTTCATAATACACCTGGCCGAGTGGAATTATCAAAACACCCTGCTGCGCATCCCATGCCAGAACTGCTCGTTCCGTCACGACGCAGATATATCCCTGACCTGGATGGGCATCCACCGGCGCAACGGGCAGGCCTCGCAGGATTATTGACTGCATCTGCTCATGCGAAACCCAGAACTCCGGACTCAATACCCGGCCAAAGGCATGGGTGAACTGTGCTTCAGTCCCAAACTGGTTCATCACCCAGGCATGGATGCCATTCACCAGCGGCGGCTCCTGCCCAGCCTCCGGCCAGGCTGACTGGATAATCCCGGCCTGGTGCAACTCCTGCCACTTCCATGCACCAAGTGGGATAAAGGTAGGATCGCCGCTACCTGCGCGCTCATACCAGACATACCGGCCGGGCAGCACGACTGTAGGAGCGTCACCGGCATTGGCCCGGAAGGGTTGACCAATAACCTCGCCCCACTGCCGATACGCCGGTCCCCAGGTCTGGCGTGCTGTGGTTAGAAACACGCTGCCGAGTGTTGGGACGACATACGGCTGCCCCTGAACGGCCCGCTGAATATGCTGGTGCTCCGGCAACCCGCCAATCGTTGTACTCACTATGATGACCTGGTTAAACCCGCGGAGATAGTGGGCCAGCTCGTCAAGTGATAATGTATAGGCATAGCCCACCAGTCCATCCAGGATCACAACCCGGTCAGGTTGGTCTGGTGACACCATCGCCGCCACTTCGTGGTATGGATAAAGCAGATCCGCCTGTTCCCCAGTTTCCGCCACATGAAGTACACGCGCCCGGGGATTATAGGGGCGGGGTGTAATCCAGAGATGGGCAAACGACTGCATCGGCTGCGCTGCCAGCCGGTCATAGATAGCGCGGGCAAAGGCTGCATCAACGACATGCGGCGTGGTTCCCAGCATCACCGCGTTATAGCCCAGCGCTTCATAGACCCCCACAAACGCAGCAGGTGCGGCTCCCAGATTGTCCAGCGAAAAACGCTGATCCGAACCCTGCGCCCCCAGCAGGGTATAGTAGCTCTCTCTAAAGTCACGAGGTTGCTGGGGAACCAGCGCACGCGCCATCCGGTAGGCATGCGATCCGTCACCACCAATATTCTGGATACCATTGGCAACTGCCAGGAAATCACAGTTGCTATCGTTGCCCTGCGGTGTAATAGTATACGTCTGCATAGTGTGTCGTTGACCTTCCGGACGGTACGGCATGGGATGGAAGTCGGGTCCATAGACGGCGATAGCCTGCTCCGGCTGGACAAACTCGGGCCGCTTAGAATTACCCTGTGTGGATTGAGGATAGATCGTGCCTATCACAGCAAGCGTGAGCAAGACGATCAGGCAATGGGATGATGATAACTTCATAGTATCCTCCAGATGGTAGAATGTTGTGCCGCCAATGAGGAGATCAGGAGAGATGCGGTTGGAGCAGAGCACGATGATGAAAACACGCTCTGGCATCACGAGAAACAAAGAAATCTGTCAAAAAAAGGGTAAAGGTACTCCAATTATCTCCATAAAAGAATGTCTAAAGCCAAATATTATTATAGTTATTCCAGCCTATGATGAAACCCGTACATGCATCCCAGGTACAGGTTTCGCAACAGCCCACTACAGCATGGGACCAATGGGCATGCAATGGAGAAACCGCTCCACAATTCTCCCCCGGATACATCTTATGGC
>CAKZQX010000418.1 GCA_937141995.1 uncultured Chloroflexaceae bacterium
GTCACAGGGAGAGTAAGGGATAGAGTGTCTAGCTATGGCATTCAAGAATGCAGAATCTTTAAATCCAAATATGAAAGCTGCGGTCACCAATCTGGAAATAACGCAAAAGCTCATGGATAATAATCAAAATCCTTTTGAGGAAGCCGAGGAATTCAACGAAGAAGAACGCGCTGAAAATATTCAAAATAAAGATCCCGAAGACCTAGGCGGTGGTGGGCAGGAAGCCACTGAAGAGGATATGGCAGAAACCAGCGAAGAGGCTACCCCGGAGGCGGACGCTGAAGCTACGCCCGAAACGGCTGAGGAAACTACGTCCGAAGCAGCAGCCGGCACCCCGGTCGAAGACCCGACAAGCCTGCGGGTGGGGTTGGTTACAGACCTGGGTCGCGTCAACGATGGTACTTTTAACCAGTTTGCGCATGAGGGTGCGGTGCAGGCGCAAGAGGAGTTTGGCTTCGATTATAACTATATCGAAACCCAGGCAGTCGCCGACTATGACCCTAATATCCAAACTTTTGTCGATGAGCAATACGATATTATCATTACCGTCGGCTTCCTGATACAGGATGCGACCCTGGCAGCCGCGCAGGAGAATCCTGAGATTACCTTCATCGGCGTAGACCAGTTCTACGAGGGGGAGAATACCGCGCCGAACCTGGTCGGTCTACAGTTTCGGGAAGATCAGGCCGGCTTCCTGGCCGGTGCGCTGGCCGGCATGATGACCGAGAGTGGCACGGTCGGGATTATCGCCGGCGTAGAGATTCCCCCGGTGATGCGCTTCAAAAATGGTTTCGACAATGGCGCACAATATGTCAACCCCGATGTCAACCTGCTGGGAGTCTATCTGCCGACCTTTACCGATCCGGCTCTGGGATCCAGCACTGCCGAGCAGTTTGTTGGTGAAGGCGCTGATGTCGTCTTTGGCGCAGGCGGGCCAACCGGCAGCGGCGCAATTAAAGCCGCCGCCGAGCAGGGTGTCTATGTGATCGGCGTCGATCAGGATGAGTATATTACAACCTTTGGCAACGGCGAGTCGCCCGGCGCAGAGAATATCCTCTCTAGCGCAATCAAACGTGTCGATGTTGCGGTATCCGACCAGATCCGGGCATTTGTCGAGGGAACATTCGAGGGGAACGGCATTGCGCTCTATGAGGCCGCTAACGATGGGATCGGCTATGCCGACTATCATGAAACGGCGGACCAGGTACCGGAGGAAGTGAAGCAGCAGATGGAAGAGATTCTGCAGATGCTGGCCGATGAATCCCTGACCACCGGGGTCGATCCGGTCAGCGGCACGCTTGACGAGGCAACCATCCCCGAACCGGTTCCATTCGAGCAGTAGATCTAAAAGATGTAACGTGAAGCGTGAAGACAAGGTTACGTCGCTCACGCTTCACGTTTCACGCCTCATACCAATTTGCCGTCAAAACAGCAATGAGCCGGAATGCAGCCACGAAGCGCAGAGCAGCACATTCCCGTTTAACATCTCTGTGTCCGCTGTGGCTGTAATAACAAATCGGTATCAGACTGCAAACCGTGTCCGCAGCATTTCACGTTGTTCCTCAACATCCTGAGTATAGTCGGGATTGAGTAACTGCACCCGGCGCGCGGCAACTTCGGCCTCCTGATACGCCGAGGTCGCCTCTCCCAGTCGCCCCTGAGCTTCGTACAGAACACTCAGCGTGAGTTGGGCCTGAATATAGCGCGACAACAGCATTTCGCGCTGCTCCTCGACATAGGATGAGTCACCAAAAAAGGGACAGTCATCCATGTAATCACCGCGATAAAGCTGTACTGCCTGCCGCAGATCACGGAGAGCTTCGGCCTGATGCCCCTGGTGAGAATGGGTGACACCCTGCTCAACAATCATAGTAAACGCTTGCATGTCCGACCAGGCAACAATGCCGGGATCTAACCAGTAACGCCCATGATGATACTGAATAATTCGGCTCTTACTGGCATGCTTTAAATCGGGCTCAAGCGTGCGCCGCAGCGCGGTAAGCGTGCGGTGAAAAGCATTATCCGCCTTCTTAATATCCTCCATCTCAGCATCCGGCCAGATAATCTCAATTGCTTCGTCTTTCGTGATGCCCCGGCCCAGCCGATCAAGCAGGAATGCAAACAGCGCCTCAGCCTGATGCGTGCCTGCCTTATCGCCACCCCAGCGCGTGATTGCCTCGCCGTTGCGCTCAACCCGCAACGCACCCAGCGCATAGATATACAGCCCGTCGGCAACCGGCGCAGTCGTTTCTCGCCGGCGAGTTGCCTCAACAGTTTGCCGGGCCAGTTCTTCTTTCTTGGTTTCAATCTCCTCACTCTGCTGCGCAAGATGCGCCATCACCTGTTGCTGCTCCTCGCGTGCGCGGGTATGGCTGATCACCAGCGCGAGATAGTTGCTCAGATAATCAAGCAACCCCTGTTCAACAGTTGTCAGGGACTGCTCGAAGCGGCGCGGCCCAAGCGCCATCAAACCGAAACATTCTTCACCGCCACACAGCGGGAGCAAAAACTGCGCCGGCGGCCAGAGTTCCCACGCCTCTTCCAGGATGACCAGTTTGCGTGGCGGCATCACATGCGGCAACTGTGGCGCAACTTCCACCTGACCATGCTGCGCCTGAACCATCAGACCTTCCGCCGAGATAATCATAATCAGCCCATCGCGCACCCCCAGCACCCGACAGACCGCCGCCAGGGTTGTTTGAAGCTGATCGTTCAGGCTGCCATGCCGAAAAACATCATCGCTCAGCGTATGCACCAGGCGACCATAATCAAACTCGCGGCGGTAGAAACGGCGGTCAAGTTCGCCCCGGAACCACTCGCTCAACGGCCCGATTGAGGCAACCAGCGCAACGACGGCGAAAATCGTCACCAGCGGAAGATCGCTTGTAAGCTGTAACCACTCCCGAAACCATCCTTCCAGCAGCAGCAGCAGACTCACATAGAATGCCGTCAGCAAGCTCCCCGCAATTGAGTAGAAAAATGCCCGGCGCGCAATACGGGGCGGCAGCAGTGCGCGGTAGGCAATCACCGCGTAGGCCAGTCCGATCAGCGCAACAACAATCAAACTACGCGAAAGGGCATGCGCGCCAATCAGCGCCAGATCCGACACTTGCTGTGACGGCAGGGTCCGCGCCACAATACCGGCCAGCGCACCTACAACCCCGGTTAGCACTGTCAGTACGATAATGCGGCGCAGTATCCGCTCACGCGCATCATCCAGAGCCTGGCGATAATCGATCCACATAAACCCGACCGCCACCAGCAGCGGCAATGCGCGTTGCGCCACCCACGCCCAGTAGAGCAGCGGTGTTTCCGGCGTCGCCAGGCTTGGCTCACGCCAGTATCCACCCAGGTCAACTTCTTTGCCAAAGGTGAGGGCTTCACCGGGTGCCCACAGCGTATAGAGCGCCAGCATTGCTCCGGTCGCATAGCTCAGACCAAGCAGTCCCAGGCGAAGGGGTTTTACCGCACCCTCGGACAGCAGCATCACAACAAAGTGGAGAAACGCCGGGGGGGTCAACACAGTGGCGATAATCTGCGCCCGGTCAAACCAATGTTGCGAGGCGAGGTCTGTCGTTAGCAGTGGGAGCATTGCCGTCAGGCCGTAGAGCACCAGATTAAGGCAGAACCAGGCGAAGGCTTGATTGGTACGATCACGGGGGGCACGGACAAGCAGACTCAGGCCCATCCAGGATGCCAGGACAGCCATTAAAAAATCCGGCCCGTGGAACAAAAATGGTTGCAACGCTTGCATAATATCGTCATCATAGCATACGGTGTGGGGAACGGCAACAGATTACGGCACAACATAGTAGGCTTTTCAGTATCAGACAAAATGACGGCATGAATGCAACTGCAAGCCACACAGTTGACCGATATGGAGAACCTGGGATGAACCCTGGTCTGCCGATAAACAACCAACCCTCCCGGTTGTTCACCAAAAGGGCGTAAAGCAATTCAATCTGCCCGGATTCAACGCATGTAGCTGGCGCGGTGAAGGTTCCAAACTGGGGGTTTGATTTGATGGTCGCGTACTTCGCCTGCGGCAGCATGGTCCTTCTTTTATCTTGTTCACAAAAGTCTGGCCCTGTGAGCCGAATTTTCGTGAACAAGATCCATAACGTACCATGCTGCCGCAGGCGAAGACGGCCGTTGTAGGAGTACATGTCCGATGTATATGCCTACCGCGTAACGCCGGTCAAGTCACAGCAGGCATGCTGTGCGCAACACACTACCCTTGATAGACCTGCCGAAAGCGTTCGCGCGCGCGAAACAGGCGGGTCTTGACGGCGCT
>CAKZQX010000419.1 GCA_937141995.1 uncultured Chloroflexaceae bacterium
GGGACGCCGGGGGCGCGGTCCGGTGTCGCAGGGCACCCGGCATGCCGTGGGACCGCCGCGCATCAGCTTTTCAGACAGTCTCTAATATCGGTCTTGCTACTTCTCGTTGATTTGTTCTCGCCAGTGCAATCGCCACCTTACGAAGTGCTTCCATACGAGTCCATGTTATTGATCATCATGCTTGCAGAGCCTAACTCCGCATGGTTCGCAGTTCCTCAAAGAGTTCTCGCTCGCGCGATGAGAGATTTGTGGGCAACTGCGCCTCGACTGTTACATAGAGATCCCCACGTTGCTCAGTCTGGCGCAGCCGGGGCATACCCTGCCCACCCAGCCGAAACACCCGACCATTGGGCGTACCTGCCGGGATATTGAGTGTAAGGCGCTTGCCGTCAATCGTTGAAACCTGCATCTCGCCGCCAAGCATCAGCGTATAGAGATCAACGTGCGCCTGCACTTTGAGATTCTCACCCTCGCGTTCAAAACGCTGATGGGGTTGCAGGCGCACCAGCAGCAATAGATCGCCCCGACGTCCGCCACCGGCGCCTGCACCACCTTCACCCGGAACGCGCACCTTCGTCCCGGTATCCGCACCGACGGGAATCTTCACGGTAATGAAGCGAGGCGTGCCGTCCGGGTTAGTAAACTGCACGCGGCGCTGCGTTCCGCTAAATGCCTCCTCCAATGTTATGTCAACTGAATGCTCAATATCCTGCCCATCCATATGCATGCCAAAGCCGCCCGGTCCCGCGCCTGGCCCGGCCCCGCGCCGCCGCGCGCCGCCGCCACCACCACCACCGCCGAAGAAGGTCTCGAAGATATCCTGGAAGTCAAAATTGGCGTTTCCACCATACGCATTCCAGTCAAAGCCCTCCGCGCCCCCCGCGCCGCCGGCTCCCGTGGCCTGCTCATAACGCTGCCAGTCGCGCCCAAAGCGATCATACTTGGAGCGCTTATCCTTGTCGGACAGCACTTCGTAGGCTTCGTTTATCTCCTTAAACCGGGTCTCGGCCGCTTTGTCGCCCGGGTTAATATCAGGATGGTATTTACGCGCAAGCTTCCGATAGGCCCGCTTGATCTCTTGCTCACCCGCGTTACGGTCCACACCCAGTATCTGGTAGTAATCCTTATATGCCATTACGCACAACTCCTCATTTGGAAGTACATTTTTTCGTTTTCTTCGCTTTTATAGTAGAACTTGAGGGTAATGCTGTCAAGGTTACGATATACCATCGCGCAGACATAGAAAGCCGGCTGCACACAATTGTACAGCCGGTATGCCCGCCGGCAAACAGCGAACAATGCACCTGAGAACAATGTACGACTGCTGCAGCGCACCTGTTTTTGCTATGAGACGGATGCGAAGGGAGACTCCCAGGTTCTATCCCGCCGGAAGGGAGCATACGATGCCAGATCACGAATCGTGCGCTGAATGCGGTCCCGTTCGAGGGGATCATCATAGCCATGCATCAACTGCCGGATTGGCTCAAGATACTCCCGACGCGGCACATAACTGTAGAACGGGTCGCCCATGCCAATGCATGTACCTACATGCAAAATGCCGTCTTCGGCGAGTTCGTGCAATGCCTGCATCACGCTCCAGATGTCACGACAGCAACGTTCGGCCATTTTGTCCGGAGTTACCTCCAGACGGGGATCTTCAAAAAAAATAAGTAACAGTTGCAGTTTGGTAGGTGTGTCAATAGCCTGTTCGAGCAAATACTGGACGGTTGGGTCAATCATCGACGTTCTCCTTCACGAGATCCCCAATGATCTCTCAGCCGAGCTAAAGGACGCCATTCGTATGGAGCCTCATAGCACGGAGGCTGCCTCCTGCATCCTGGGAGGAAGCCGATGTCCGAACCCTTAAGCTACTAGCGAGAACCATTAGAAGGATATGCCGTTACCTCTCAAACGATTGTTCATCTTGTAACGAGTTCTGTTGATTATACAACAAACTGCGCCGCCATGCCACATATTTTTTAACAGATTTTATATCCTTTGCCTATGTTCAAAACCTGGGCAACCCGGCCCGCCGTGAGAATGGTCTTGCCGAACGGTTGAAGCGTATGGTACTATCAGGCAAAGAAATACCCAGACCCCTTCATTCGACAGTACAGGCCATGTTGCCATCAGTAGAAGGAGCAGCTATGTCTACAATCAGAGTCGCCGTTCTTGGCGCAACGGGCATGGTCGGACAGCGCTTCGTGCAACTGCTCCAGGGACATCCCTGGTTTGAGCTTGCCGCGCTGACCGGGAGCGAGCGCAGTGCCGGGCGCACCTACGGCGAATCGTGCCGTTGGGTGCTGGACAGCGATATGCCGGCCCATCTGCGCGATATGCCGGTGCGGGGCAGCGAAGATCCGCTCGACGATGTCCCGCTGATCTTCTCGGCGCTGCCCAGCAGTGCCGCCGGACCTATCGAAGAGCGTCTGGCCGCCGCCGGGCATATCGTCTGCTCGAATGCTAGTAACCATCGCATGCAGCCGGATGTGCCCCTGCTGATCCCGGAGGTCAACCCGGAACATCTGGGGCTGATCGAAACGCAACGCAAGCGACGCGGTTGGAGTGGCGCTATCGTGACCAACCCCAACTGCACCATTACGCCGCTGACGATGGCGCTCCACCCACTGCACAACGCCTTTGGCATCAGCAAGGTGCTGGTCGTCAGCATGCAGGCGCTCTCGGGCGCGGGCTATCCGGGTGTGCCCTCATATGACGCCGGGGATAATGTCATTCCATTCATTGGCGGTGAGGAACCTAAAGTTGAGTCGGAGCCGCAGAAGATCCTGGGAGTGCTGAATAACGAAGAGGTAACACCGGCCGGCTTCCTGACCTCGGCGCACTGCAACCGCGTGCCGGTGCTGGAGGGCCATCTCGAATGCATCTCGATTGCGCTGGAGCGGCAAGCCGGCATGGAGGAACTGATTGATGTTATGCGTCACTTCCGGGGGTTGCCGCAGGAGTTGAACCTACCCAGCGCGCCGCCACAGCCGGTCATCGTCCGCGATGAGCCGGACCGTCCGCAGACGCGCCGCGACCGCGATGCCGGGAAGGGCATGGCAACGGTGGTGGGGCGAGTGCGGCACTGCCCGCTGCTGGTCTACAAGTTTGTGGCACTGGCGCACAATACCATCCGGGGTGCGGCCGGTGGATCGCTGCTCAACGCCGAGTTGATGGTAGCGCAGGGGATTGTGCAGGCGTAGTTACGTTATGTAAAGTGTGAGGTGTGAAGGCAATCGTTTCACGCCTCACGCCTCATTCAGGTTGCGCGGCAGTGTCACCGTCACCGTCGTGCCCTGCCCCTCACCTGCGGAGGTCAACTGCAAATTGCCGCCACTCAGCCGTAAAATGCCGATCGAGAAATTCAACCCCAACCCCATCCCCTCCGGGTCATTCTGGCCCTGCCTGAGCCGCAGGAACTTCCGGCCCAGTAACTCTAGCTTGTCCGGCGCAATGCCCCGCCCGTTATCCCGGATTGTGCAGGTGATCTGCTGATCCGTTGCGGTAAGCGTCACCTGCACGCTGCCGTCATCACGCACAGAAGTGGTGTAGCGGTAGGCATTCTCGAGGATGTTGTGGACGACGCGGCGCAACCGGCGCGGGTCGCACACGGCACACAGCGGTGCATCATTCTCCTCAAGAGTGAGTTCGCAAGTGGCAAGCGCAAAGCGGGGGCGCATCTGCTCGACCACCTCCTGCACCAGTTGCCCCACATCGATCCGTTCCAGTTGCAGCACCAGACTATCGCTCTCCAGCAGCGCCGCGTCACGCAGTTCATCCAGCAGATCATACTGCCGGTAGAGCGCCTTTGCTACCCGTTCGTGCCCCTGCTGAATGGTGCTATGCTGATTGAAGGTGCTGTCCAGCTTGAGCCGCCAGACATCGAGCGCCGACTGCACCGCCTGCACGGTATGTTTCAAATCATGCACTACCGTGCGCACTGCATCGGTGCGCGCATGCATCAGCCGCTCGATCTCACTCTTGGCGGTCTGCACTTCATGCAGGGCCATCTGCAACTCGGCGGTACGCTGGTCTACCTGGGTTTCCAGCCGGCGATTGCGCGTGCGAATGCTGTGGGTACGCCAGCCGAAGACGCCCAACACGGCTGCGATCATGCTCACGATCACGCCTCCGCGAAACCACCAGGCTTCCCACCAGGGCGGCCTGACCGTTAACCTGATCGTGGCTCCGGTGTGATTCCAGACCCCGGCGTTGTTCGCCGCACGCACATGCAATGTGTACCTTCCCGCCGGGAGGGCCGTGTAGGTCGCAAACCGGCGGTCACTCGCCACCGCGTACCAGCGTGTATCATACCCTTCCAGCCGGTAAGCATACTGGTTTTTCGTCGGTGCGGCATAACTCAGCGCGGCAAACTCAAACATAATCGGCGTGTCTCGGTAGGAGAGGATGATTTCATCCGTGTATTGCACCGCTGCGGTTAACGGGCCGGCGGCGCTACCTACCGTAACCGGCTCATTGAACAGGAGAAAATTGGTCAGCGTCACCGGCGGCGCATGCGGGTTATCGATAATCTGCGCCGGATCGAATGCGGTAATGCCGTGAACACCGCCGAAATAGAGCGTGCCGTCTGCGCCCCGCGTACGCGTCGCATATTGAAAATCATTGCTGTGTAACCCATCGCGGGTGTCATAATTGCGGAATGTCCCGGTTTGCGGATCGAAGCGGCTGATACCCTGGTTGGTACTGAGCCAGAGATTGCACTCCGCATCCGGGAGAATGCCGTTGATCACGGCATTGGGCAACCCATCGGCGGTGGTGTACGCGGCATAGGTGCTGGTCTGCGGATCGAGGCGACTCAACCCACGCGATGTGCCAACCCAGATTACCCCCTGGCAGTCTTCCCAGATATCAATGACACTCTCGGCAATGATCCCGGCAGTACCATTCGGGTCAAGCGGGTAGGTGGTAAACTGCCGGCGCGCCGGATCAAGCTGCGTCAGTCCCTCGCCACCAAACCAGAGATTTCCGGCACGGTCTTCATAGATGATCTCGATCCGATCACCGGCCGGACTGTTGGGGTTGGCCGGATCATGCCGGTAGTGCCGAAAGCGTTCACGCGCGGGATCATAGCGATTGAGCCCGCCGGCATCGGTCCCGACCCAGAGAACGCCCGCGCGATCCTGGTACACCGCCAGCACTACATTGTCACTCAAGCCTCGGTCAACGTAGCGCTCAAACGTCCCGGCTGCCGGATCAAACCGCAGCAGATCGGCATCGGTTGCCAGCCAGACATTTCCCGCCTGGTCGTGGTAAATCATGTTGACAAAATTACCGTGTAGTCCCGTGGGGCCGGCCAGCGCCGAGTTTTCGCCCGGATAGTAGCGCACCTGCCGGCGCGTATCCGGGTCAACCACGCTAAATCCATCATTGGTGCCGATCCAGAGCAACCCCGCCGGATCTTCGACCAGATCGACCACAATATCACCGGGGAACGCGGCAATATGACGAAACTGCTGTTTATATTTGTTAAGCAGTGCCACCCCGTTCTCCGTGCCAATCCAGAGCAACCCTTCGTGGTCCTGGTACAACGCGGTGATCGCGTTGTTGGTTATGCTGTTGGCGCGTTCCGGGTCATAGCGGTGGGCAATAAAGCGCCCGGTATCCGCGTCCAGGTGATTCAGGCCACCATCAACGATGCCTACCCAGAGCACCCCGGATGCATCAATCAACACCCGCCAGACATCATTGCGGCTCAAGCTGCCCGGCGTATCCGCATCGTGGCGATACCAGGTCGTGCGCCGGTTGCCCGGATCAAACTGCGCCAGACCAGACACCGTGCCCCTCAAAGGGGGTCACTTGACACAGCGAAGTGCGCATCACGCCGCCATCTGGT
>CAKZQX010000420.1 GCA_937141995.1 uncultured Chloroflexaceae bacterium
GGCTTGCCCATTGTTTCAATCGTCATGCCAAACAACGTAATTTATGTTATTTTTCAGTAGCATCTGCACAACGACGTAGCCCGGCGCAGGCCGGTGTTCTCAAAGAAGACAAGGAGGTCAAATTATGGCAAAGACAGTTGTAGCGCTCTACGATGATTTCAACACGGCGCAGAAGGCAGTCCAGGATCTGCGTGACAATGATTTCCCAGGCGACGACATCAGTCTGGTCGCCAACAATGCCGAAGGTCGGTACGACCAGCATATCGGAGCCGGACGCGAACGCTCGGTTGCCAAAGACGAGAATCATGTTTCGCGCGGCGAAGAAACCGGTATCAGTGCCGGCGCGGGCGCGCTGGCCGGTGGTGTCGGCGGGTTGCTGCTCGGTCTGGGGCTGTTTGCCGTTCCGGGCATTGGTCCGGCGCTGGCCGCCGGTCCGATTGCCGGAGCGCTGGCGGGAGCCGGTCTGGGCGCAGCCGCGGGTGGTCTGTCCGGCTGGCTCTTCCATAGCGGTCTACCGGAAGAAGAAGCGCGCTCCTATGAGGAAGGCGTACGCCGGGGCGGTACGCTGATTGCCGTTACCACCTCGGACGAGCGGGCAAATCAGGCCGCAGGCATCCTGAATCAGCATCACCCGGTTGATATCCGGCGACGCTCCGCAGAATGGCAGACCAGTAACCCACCGCTTAACGAGGTTGGCGTTGCGCCATATCAGGGCGAAACTATCAACCGCGAGCGTGAATATTACGAAACCCATCCGGAGAATCCCGGTGGGCAGCGCGGTCCCGCCGGTTCCAGCGGGTATAACGCCTATGTGCCCGATTTTGAAAACCACTACACCAGCAACTTCGGCGGGTGTAACTACCCATTCGACGCTTACCAGCTTGGCTACCGCTACGGGTACGATCTGGCAAACGACACCCGCTACCAGGATCGCAACTGGTCCGAGATTGAGCCGGAGGCGCGGCGGCAGTGGGAAGAGCGCAACCCGGCGACCTGGAATCGCTTTAAGGACGCCATTCACTATGCCTGGGACAAGGTGCATAGCAAAAACTAACCCCATCGCAGAGGAGATATCGCAATGAGTATTGCTGACGTTATCGCTCTCGTCAACACAACGGGAGCCGACAGCCAGGGAAATGGCGCCTCCAATGATCAGGATGAGCATGCGCGCCGGCAGCAGAAGCAGCAGGCCACCTACCTGATGTTGATCGGCCTCTTTCTAGCGCTGTTAACCGCATTTGCGGCGCGGGAAAAGCGGCACAACGATCCCTTTGAAATGCGCCCGCTCGATCTGTTGCTGCTTGGCTTTGCCACCTATCGCGGCGGGCATCTGGCGGCCTACGACAAGGTGACGCTGCCGTTGCGGAAACCCTTTACCGAAACGCGCCCCGATGCTTCGGGTACCGGGAAGACGGTCGTTGCGAAAGGCGAAGGCGCACAACGGGCACTGGGCGAACTGCTTTCCTGCCCGATCTGCTCGGGCACCTGGATCGCGGCCGGCCTGACCTACGGCCTGATTATCGCCCCCGGTCCCACCCGGGTCTTTATGAGCATCCTGGCGGCAACCGGAATCTCCGAGTGGCTCAACGCAGCCTCCGAAGCCCTGAAATGGTCCGGTCAGATTGCCCGCGAACAGTCCCGCGCCTGACCCGGATATCGGCTGTGTTTCCCATACCCTCTCGGAAAATGCCGGGAGGGTATTTCTGTTGCCCCAGTAGGTATCCCGGATGGCGACATACCAGTACACTGGCACGTTACTTGCTGTGTTTCAAATCGTAGCTCAGTAGAGCATTCTACGCCATATCACATACGAACGTGGGGCCTAACGAACACCTGCATCGATAAAAGGCGGAAGAGAAGCTACATCGCAAGAAGGCCTGGTAAGGGAAATCCACAAAGAACGAAGAACAAAAGAGCGTAAAGCAGAACATGACATCTTTTTTCCCAGAAACATTGCACACAGTGCAAATTTTTTGTGGAAAAAAGCTAGAATCTTCCGCCCTGCCGGAGGCGGAATCTCCTGTCGGATCAACAACCGCGTAGCTTGTGTAAGGTAAGAAAGAAGTAAGGAGATAACCATGGGTGATACCAGCGTAAAGAAGCTTGATACAACTCACTCCCCGAAGGGCGAGATGGGCCAGAAATACCTGGCATCGGGTGTTACCGTTTCGATGCGCCTCTGGGACAATGAGCAACCGGGCGACCCCAAGCCGTCATCCCAGCGCGACTATGAAACGGTTGGCTATGTGATCCGGGGCCGCGCCGAACTGCACCTCGAAGGGCAGATGGTCAAGCTTGAGCCCGGCGACTCCTGGGTCGTGCCCAAAGACGCAACCCACAGCTACCGGATCCTCGAACCCTTCACCGCAGTCGAGGCCACCAGTCCCCCGGCGCGGGTGCATGAACGGGACGAGCGTTAACCAGTCCGGGGATCAACCCAATACTTTTCAAATAATATAAGTTATGCGATCACCCCAGCGGAAGGAATGTTCGCCTCCGGCAGGCGAAACGCCGTCCTACCGGAAGCAACCATCTGATTTGCACATCTACCGCGTACGTTCTGCTATTTGAAAGGTATTGGGTAACCCTACACAGCGAGCGCGCGCATGCGCCTGTCGGGATGCACAGTAGCGCACCCGACAACGTCATATGCACCTGTCTCACAACTACAAAAATGTTTGGACAAGGTCTGTAATAGTTTTATATGCCAGGCAGGCATACCAGTTGTTACCCCTGTAACCTGAAATCTGTAACCTTGTCTCCTGATCTAGAAAGACGCCGGGCATCAAGCCATGATAATCTCTGATACTTCTATTCGGCAGCCCGTCATGGTGACCATGGCAATGCTTGCCCTGGTCGTCGTCGGGCTGGTGGCCTTTTTGCGCATGCCGGTTAATCTGCTGCCGGACATTGAGGTGCCGATTGTCTCGGTGACAGTTGCCTACCCCGGTGCCGGTCCCGAGACCATTGCCGACCAGGTGGTCCAACCCGTCGAGGATGAACTGGTCGCTCTCAGCGGCGTCACCAATGTCACCGGCACGGCGGGGCAAGGCGTTGCGATTTTCCTGATCGAATTTGAGCAGGATCGTGATGTAGACTTTGCGCTCCAGGATGTGCGCGAGAGTGTGTCCAGTATCCGCAACCAGTTGCCCCAGGATATTAATGAACCGGTCTTTCAGACCTTTGACCCGGCCGCCACGCCTATCCTGACCCTGGCGATCAACAGCGAGGTCGAGTTAGAGCAGGGCGAACTACGCCGGATCGTTGATGAAGAGATTGAACCCCAGATCCAGCGCGTATCGGGCGTTGGTGCAACGACCATCTCCGGTGGCCTTGAGCGCCAGGTTGATGTTATGCTCGATCTGCAACGCCTGACAGCCCTGCGCATCCTGCCCTCCCAGGTAGGTGAAGCTATCCAGCGGGAGACCATTGATCTAGGTCTGGGCGAAACCCTGTTTAACCAGCGCGAAGTAACCATCCGCGCGCTCGATCCATTTGACACACCCGCCGAAATTGCGCTGGTCGGTATCCCCGGTACGACCTACCAGATTAATGACCTGGGACGGGTCGAAATGGGCTTTACCGAGATCGAAACCTACACCCGCCTGAACGGAAGTGACGCCCTCAGCCTGGAGATCCGCAAGCAGAGCGGCACCAACACCGTCACCGTTGCGGAAAATGCCCTGGCAGCGGCTGAGGAGGCCTTCGCCGCATACCCGACCCTCAACTATGTGGTCGTCAGCAATGATGCCGAACAGGTACAGCAGAGTGTTCAGGGCGCCATCAACGAGATTGTGGTCGCCATCGTCTTTGCTTCGCTGGTCGTATTTATCTTCTTCCGCGACCTGCGCAACACCCTGGTGACGGTGATTGGTCTGCCGGTGATTATTATCGCCACCTTCGGTGTTCTGGCGTTGTTCGGGTTGACCATCAATATTTTGACCCTGCTGGCACTCTCAATCTCGGTCGGCCTGGTGATCGACGACGCCATTGTGGTGCGCGAGAATATCTTCCGCCACATGGAGATGGGGAAGACGCCCCGCGAAGCCGCCGGCCAGGGCACCTCCGAGGTAGCTGCCTCGGTGCTGGCAATGAACCTGACCCTGTTTGCGGTGTTTGTGCCGGTCACCTTTACTACCGGCACGGCGGGCATTATCTTCCAGTCGTTTGGCATCACCGTGGCCGGGGCGAGTGCCATCTCGCTGTTCGAGGCCTTTACGCTGGCGCCTGCGGTTTCGGCCTACTGGTTTAAGCAGCAGGAGCCGGAGGCGGAAGCAGAAGAGGAGGAAACGCAGGAAGAAGTGAGTTGGCTGGAGCGCCTCTACCTGCCGGTCCTGGCCTGGTCGCTGCGCTACCGCTGGGTAACGGTTCTCGTCGGCGTGGCGGTGCTGGTTGCCAGTGTCTTTGCCGCCCGCACCGTCGATTTTGCCTTCCTGCCGGAAAGCGACCGCCCCCGGCTCGGTCTATCCTTTGAACTGGAACCGGGAACACCGCTGGAACGGACCAACCAGAGAGCGCAGGAGGCCGAGCAGATCTTGCTGGCCGATCCGGCGGTGGAAAATCTGTTGACCACCGTGGGTGGTGGCACGGCCCAGACCGGCGGGATTGCGATTGGTGCCGGCGGAGGCGCGGAACAGGCAACCTTCCTGGTCAACCTGCACAACGATGCCGACATCGAGGAGACAATTCAGCGCCTCGACGACAAGCTCGCTCAGTTCCCCGACCTGGTGATCAGCCCACCCAGCTACCAGCTTGGTACCAGCACCGCCGTCACCGCCCGCCCGATCCAGGTGCAGGTTCGCACCACCGGCTCCCTGGAGGATGTAGCGCCGGTGATTGATCGGATGACCGCAGCGATTGAAGATGTGCCCGGACTGATGTATGTCGGCTCGACCTACGCACCGGGCAATCCCGAGCTGCAGGTCGAGATTATTCTGGACCGGGCCAATGAGTATGGGTTGAGTAACGTGACTCTGGCGCAAAATGTGCGAACCTTGCTGGACGGCAGTGATGTAGCCAGCTATCGTGAAGGTGGCGAAGAGTTTCCGATCATTGTGCAACTCCAACCCAAAGATCGCCAGGATATCGAAGATTTGCAAAACCTGCGGCTGCCAATTCGCGGCGACCTGGTGCCCATACGCACCGTCGCCAATGTGGAACTGGCAACCGGCCCCTCCGCCATTCGGCGTGCCAACCGGCAGATCGAAGTCGTGATCGGCGGGTTCAATATCGGCCGCAATATCAACGATGTTCAGTCGGATATCCAGGAACGGCTTGCGGCCGTTGAGAAACCTCCCGCTGTCACCGTCAGTTATGGCGGCGCAACCCAGGAGCAGTCGGAAGGCTTTAGCAGTCTCTTGCTGGCTATGGGGCTCTCGGTGGCCTTCGTCTTTATGGTGCTTGCCGGCCAGTTCGGCTCCTATATCCAGCCCTTGATCATTATGCTGGCGATGCCCTTTAGCGCAATTGGCGCGTTCCTGGCACTGACCCTGACCGGCACCACCCTGACCATCCTGGCAATGATCGGCTTCATTATGCTGCTGGGACTGGTCACCAAGAACTCGATCCTGCTGGTTGATTTTGCCAACCGCTCACGCGAGATGACGGATGATCTCAACGAGGCGATTCTGCGGGCCGGCCGCCTGCGACTGCGCCCCATCCTGATGACCTCGCTGACGGTGATCCTGGGGAGTTTGCCGGCTGCGATTGGTCTGGGTGAGGGTGCCGGACTACGCCAGGGTCTGGCAACCGTGGTCGTCGGCGGGATGATTACGTCAACTCTGCTGACCCTGCTGATCATTCCGGTGGCCTACAACCTGGTGGAGTCGGCCCGCCTCGGTATCGCCCGCCGGCG
>CAKZQX010000421.1 GCA_937141995.1 uncultured Chloroflexaceae bacterium
TCCTGATCAACGCTGACCGAATGTAATGTTTGCAACGTTCATCAGCCGGTGAATGCCTGCCGGGCTAGCGGCACACTGCCGGGAACGCCTGATCCGGCTGAAGCCGGGACTCCTGATCAACGCTGACCGAATGTAATGTTTGCAACGTTCATCAGCCGGTGAATGTTTGCCGGGCTAGCGGCACACTGCCGAGAAAGTCTGATCCGGCTAAAGCCGGGACTCCAAAGAATCGTATATCCGGTTATTTCTCAACATTTATCAGCAGGTTGACGGCCGCAAACCGGCTGAAGCCGGGACTCCAACTCCCGGACCGTGCTGTAGCAACAGCCTTGCTGCTACCCGAAATATCTGGACTGTTTGGTCAAATGTATCAGTCACACCCACCGGCAAATACTAACGTTGTCCAACCGTCACCTGCAGGGTCTGCAGGGTGCCGCCGCGAATTACTTCCACCGGCACGGTTTTGCCCGCGCGATCACTCATCAACAGCGCCTGCAGATCATCGGTGTCATCCACCAGTTGTCCATCCAGGCTTACCAGGATATCGCCCAGCAGCATGCCCCCCTGGGCGGCGGGGCTGTCCGGCTCGACGCGCACGATCAGCAACCCCTGCTCCTGCGCCCGCCCGGCCCGCTGGCCCTCCGGCAATTGCACCGGCTGGCTGCTGATGCCCAGGAAGCCACGCTTGATAAAGCCCTGCTGCGAGAGGGTGGCCGCCACGCGCCAGGCAATCGCCGTCGGAATAGCCAGGGTCGCCCCACCGATCAGTCCAGTCGTCAGGATGCCCAGCACCGCGCCGCGCCCGTCGATCAGCGGGCCGCCGGAGAAGCCGGGGTAGGGAATGGCATCGGTGCGGATGAACTGCTCCAGCATGCGCCCGCGCCGCATCCGCAGCGGCCCGCCCACCGCGCTGACAATGCCGATACTTGCCATCGGTCCGCCGGCAGATGGTCGCCCTACCGCCAGGATCAACTGCCCTACGCGTGCCGGATCACTCGCGGTGGCGGCCGGGTCCAGCCCCAGGTCGGGTACGCGCAGGATTGCCAGATCGGAGACATGATCGCGGCCCACAAACTGCGCCGCCAGCGTGCGCTCATCAAAGGTCTGGATGGTCAGA
This sequence comes from uncultured Chloroflexaceae bacterium, assembly GCA_937141995.1. Taxonomy (GTDB): domain Bacteria; phylum Chloroflexota; class Chloroflexia; order Chloroflexales; family Chloroflexaceae; genus CAKZQX01. The sequence goes on from CAKZQX010000421.1 coordinate 1,118, forward strand.
TTGTCTTCGCGCTCCAGGACATGGTCGGCGGTCAGGATCAGGTCGGATGCGTAGACTATGCCGCTGGCGGACTGGCGCTGCCGCCCGTTGACCATGACCAGCGCCGGGCCAATCTGCTCCACCGCGTCGGCCATCTGGCTCGACAGGCTACTCAAGAGGTGCATTTCGGGTGTCGGATTTTCCATAGATTTTCTCCTCCGGGTGATTTTTCCGCAATTCGGTAATTCAGTTTCCAGGAGTTACGCAGTGGGTAGGCAAATCGGATGTTTGACCACATGTAAGGCTGACTCGCCTGCGGCAGCGTGGTACATATTTTTCTTTTTCGGAAAAAAGTTGCTCACAGAGCAACTTTTTTCCGAAAAAGAAGGTCCAATTTCGATTTTTCCGCAATTGTTTGGCCTCCGGCCAAACAATTGCGGAAAAAAGAAATAAGTACCATGCTGCCGCAGGCGAATCGGGCCGGTCACTCAGGCAAACGCCTGGTTTGGATCTCCCGCATAACTCCGGTCAGTTTAAGGGAGTGGTTTGGCGAAATCGTGTGTAACCCTACTATAGCGTGCGGCGCGCGTGGCGGCATCGCCCGTTCGATGAGGGGGCAACCTGGAAAAACGAGCAGGTTTATCAGGAGGAGGCGATGAGGCGATGAGGCAATGAGGCGGTTGTTGGATCAGTAGGGGTGCAGCGCGTCAGGGTATTCAATCGTTGTCGCCGACATTGCTGATTGCTCCTCTCATTTGCGCGCCACACCCGATGGCTGGATAATTCTGGAGATGTAGTATACATTATAGGCGAACGCAGGTACCGGCGGGAGCAGAATGCACGCCAGAGAGGTGATACGTATGCAAACCATCACGCAGGCGCATCTGACTGCTGCGGAGTTCCGGCAGTTGCCGGAGACCGAGATGCGGCGGGAACTGGTGCGCGGGGAGGTTGTTGAAACCATGCCACCGGGCGGGGAACATGGCGCGATTGTGCTGACGCTGGGCAGTTATCTGCGCAGTTGGGCGAAACAGGGACCGGGTGGTTATGTCGGCGTAGAAGCGGGATTTATGCTGATGCGCGACCCGGATACGGTATGCGGTCCCGATGTGGCCTATGTCCGGGCGGAGCGCATCCCGGAAACCGGTGTCCCGGTGGCATTCTGGGAATGTGCCCCCGATCTGGCGGTTGAAGTGGTCTCCCCGGATGCGAGTGCCGCCGATATGCGGGACAAGGTACGCGAGTATCTGGCGGCGGGGACGCTGCTCGTCTGGGTGGTCTATCCGCGCAGCCGTGAGATTATTGCGCATACGCCCGATGGCATGGCGCGCACATATACAGATGCCGATACGTTGGTGCATCCGGACCTGCTGCCGGGATTTGCCTGCCGCGTGGCCGAGATCTTTGAATAGAACGAGAATCCATGCAATCCGACGATCAAACCATGACTGTGACAGCGACCCGCCTGCAGACGCTGTTTCCCTACCTGGCGCTGGCGGGCGCGGCGCTCTTCTGGTCGGGCAACTTTGTGGTGGGTCGCGCGCTGCGGGGCGATATTCCGCCCATCTCGCTGAACTTCTGGCGCTGGACGGTGGCGCTGGCACTGCTGCTGCCGCTCAGTTATCCGCAGTTGCGGCAGTATCGCGCCCAACTGCTGCGCGAGTGGAAGCTGATCGGGGCGCTCGGCCTGACCGGGATGGCCGTGTTTCAGACCTGCGTCTACACCGCGCTACAGACCACCACCGCCGTGAATGCGCTGCTCTTTCTGGCGCTGACGCCGGTGGCGATTGTCTTTGGCTCCTGGCTGGTCTTCCGTGACACGCTGACGGTGCGGCAGATCCTGGGGGTTGGGGTTTCGCTGCTGGGCGCGGTGATCCTGATTGCGCGGGGCAGCCTGGCGACGCTGCTCGGCCTCCAGTTGAATCCCGGCGATGTCTGGATGCTGGTGGCGGTGGTCACCTGGGCGATCTACTCGATCCTGGTGAAGCGTCGGCCTGCCGATCTGCCGCAACTGGCGATGTTGACGGGGAGTGTGATCGTCGGCGTGTTACTGCTGCTGCCGGTCTACACGCTGCGCGCGCTCCAGGGGGCGGTGCTATCGTTCAACCTGCCCAACCTGCTGGGCATCCTCTATGTGGCGCTGTTTGCCTCGATCCTGGCCTTTCTCGCCTGGAACAACGGCGTCGCGCGGATCGGCCCCAACCGAGCGGGGCTCTTTATCCATCTGATGCCGGTGTTCGGAGCGCTACTCTCGTTTCTCTTCCTGGGGGAGGGGATTGCGCCGTTTCATATCGTCGGGGCGCTGTTTGTCTTCTCCGGCATCGGGTTGATGAGCCGGTGGCCGGCGCGGGGCGGCTAGCGGCGTTCCGGCAGCACCACTGCCAGCAGGAAGAGCAGCAGCAGCGCTACCAGATTCATCACCAGCGCAATGCTGGTAATCGCATAGAAAAAGCCATAGAATGTGCTCATCATTCCCAGGATGGTTGCGGTCGCATCGGCCATCCAGAGCGTTGCCAGGTTGAAGAGCAGCATCAGCCCGAGAATGGTCAGGAAGCCGGAGGTCGCCCCCTGGATATCGGCGGGGCTCAGCCGGATGGAACTACCAATGGCGAATGCCAGATAGAGAAACGCATACCAGTGCCAGTCCAGCAGGTAATCCACCCGGAGCAGGGAGGTCGCAAACGCCCATGCTCCCTCAACTGCCGCCAGGTAGATCAGCAGGGTGCCAAACAGGATGGGGCCAATCCCGGCGAAGAACTTGCCGATGTTCTGGTAGACGCTGTTCGGGTCATAGCGCGCATTGACATAGCCCAGTTGGGGCGCGTAGGGATCGGGGTTGAAGAACTGCACCTCGACGATCTGGTGTCCAAAGAGCAGCAAGAAGACCAGATGCCCCAGTTCATGCACGGTGGTACCCAGCCAGCCAAACAGCCCCAGGAAGAGCCCGCGCCCGAGGGTGCGATAGGCCAGCCGCTGAATGGTTCCCGCCAGGAATTGCATGCCCAGGGCCAGCCCAATACCCGGCGCAAACATAATGATCAGTTGCGTCGCGGTGATCAGGATAACTTGCCCGACATAGGTGAAGATCTGCGTGAAAGCGGCGTCCATGACTCTGCTCCTACTGCATCGGTGCGTGACACCTGTGGCTGCCCGCCCCCATGATACCCGAACTTTGCTGCTTGTGTTTTATCCCAATGTGTTGTCATAGTCACAGAGCATACCGAGGACGCAGCGATGATACACGGGAACGTGCCGCCGCTGCGCTCGTTGCGCTCGTTCCGGTTGATTGCTGATTGGACGGCACATTGGTATTAGTTACCAGCCGGGTCCGTAGGGACGCGCTTTTGCGCGTCCGCACGCGGAACCCGATGATACCTGCCAATCCCTGCGTGATCTTCGTAATCTTCGTGGTTGTCACTAACTGCCCTCCCGTCTGGTCGGCTCATCTACGGGGAAGTTGCCGGCAGATGCTATAATGCGGTGCGTGAGAATCTTGCT
>CAKZQX010000422.1 GCA_937141995.1 uncultured Chloroflexaceae bacterium
CCTCCTCCACCAGTTGGGCATACTGCACGGTGGCACGCAGCAGTTCGCGCTGGTTGGTGATGCGCAATTCGGGCGCCAGGTGCAGCGACTCGGGTGCCTGCGGGAGCGTTAGCGCCGCGCGCAGGGCCGCCGCGGTGGGCGCGCGCCGGGCCACATCCAGCACCAGCGCCCACCGCAGTGCCGGTGCCAGTCCCGGCGCGGCCATATTCAGGCGCGGCAGATCAAATTGGAGGGGAGCCGCGGCCGGATCATCTCCCGTAAGCAGTTCGTAGCAGGTGGCGGCCAGGCTAAACAGATCGCTACGCTCATCACTTACGCCGCTCCCCAGTTGCTCCGGCGAGGCATAACCCGGCGTGCCATGGCGCGGCCGCGGGCGGCGCGGCGGGCGCTGGGTGCGGGTCAGCGCCGCACCCAGGTCGATCAAGGCCAGCGTGCCGTCGGGCCGCAGGATTAGATTGGATGGCTTGAGATCGCCACAGATGATCGGGGGGCGGCGGGTGTGCAGGTAGCTCAACAGGTCGCAGAGCTGGACCGCCCAGCGCTGCACCTGCCGCACGCCACACGGCCCCCGGTTGGCGATTTCAGCCAGGGTTGAGCCGGGAATCAGTTCGCGCACCAGCCAGGTCAGGTTGCCGACGTTGTGGAACTGTACCGCGCGCGGCAGTGCCGGATGGCGCAGCCGCCGCAGCAGGCGCGCCTCCCAGCGCAACACCGTCATCGCCTCCTGTCGTTCATCGGTGGGCAGATCATTGCGTACAATTTTGACGGCCAGCGGCTCGGGGTTGCCACTGGTGCCCGCCTGTAGATCCGTGGCCTGGAATACCACCGCCTGCCCGCCCCAGCCCAGCAGCGCATCCAGCCGGTAGCGCTCGTCCAGCACCTCCCCCGGCCAGAGATCACACGGCGGCGACTGAACTGTCGCAGGTGCATCCAGGCGAATTGTTCTTGCTGGTTCTGACATTGGAACACTTGCCGAATGGCAGGGGTACACGGCAACATGACCGGGCCGCTCTGCCCCAACCGCTATCCCTTGACACCGTTTTAACAATTCGGTACATTTGAACTATTGATCTCTATTGTATCCGAGATTTCCCATTTGGGCTAGTGAAGGAATCAGCATGTCTCAGGATCACCCATCCGAGACTGATATTGCCTGCTATTCGCAGACAACCCCGCCTGAAAGCGACACCTTTGATGCCATTATCGTCGGGGCGCGTATCGCGGGAGCGGCCACGGCCGCGCTGCTGGCGGAGCAGGGTGCGCGTGTGTTGCTGCTGGACAGTGCTACGTTCCCGGCTTCGACCGTCTCCTGTCCGGTGTTCTACGGCAACAGCATGGCGATGCTGGAGCGGATTGGCGTCCTTGATGTGGTTGACGCCATCGGCGCGCCGCGTATCACCCGCTACGGCACTCGCTCGCCGGATCTGGATCTGGTGGCGCGCCTGCCGCATGCGCATGGGCGCGACTTTGCCTACTCGATCCGCCGCGAACGGCTGGATACCGCCGTGCTGCGCCGGGTGCAGACCTATCCGGGCATTACGTTGCGCGAGGGCTTCCGGGTTAGCGACCTGCTCTGGGGCGCGGGCCAGGTGGTCGGCGTACGCGGGCGGCAGAACGGTGGGCCGGAGGAGACGATCTATGCACGCATGGTCGTTGGCGCGGACGGCAAGCGCTCGCGGGTGGCCCGCGCGGTGAATGCGCCGATCTACGACCGGATCACGGGCGATACGGCCATTTTCTATGCCTACTACCGGAACTTTACGCCGCTGGAGGAGCCCAGCGCGATCGTCAACCTGGAGCCGGAGAGCCGCCAGGCCGCCCTGGTTTTTGATGCCGACAACGGGCTGACGGTCATCTCGGTCGGTGTCCCGTCGGCCCAATTTGCAGCCGCACGCACCGACCCGGAGGGCACGCTGGAGCGCACCTGGCGCAGTTTCCCGGAACTGGCCGTGCGGGGCCACAATGCCATCCGCGAAACCCCGGTGGTCGGCCAGGGACCGACCGACAGTTTCTATCGCCAGTCATATGGGCCGGGGTGGGCGCTGGTTGGCGATGCCGGGCATTATATCGACCCGATTACCGGCCAGGGAATCAACAATGCGCTACGCAGCGCGGAGTTGTTCGCCGCAGCATGGGCACGCACCCGGCGGCGCACCTCCTGGCAGTGGGCCATGGCAGGCTACCAGCGCCGGCGGGATGCCGAAACCCGCCCGATGTACAATCTGGTCGCGTTTGGTCGGCGGGTACAGCCGGCGGTGGACGCGGGCCTGGATATCTGGACACCGCTGCTGCAGGCGATTGCGCGCCACCCGGAGATTACCACTCACTACATTGGCATCTATAACGGCGCAACCCGGGTTGATGCGTTCTTCAGCCCGGCGAACCTGACCCGGATTCTCATACAGGATGGCCTGCGCTACCAGTTGCCGCGCTTTGCCATAGGCACACTGAGCCGCGCACTGGCGACGTAGGGTTGCGGCGGGAAGCGTGAAACGGGAAGCGTGTGACGGCGGGAGGCAGTAGCTTCCTGCCGTTGCACAAGTGAGGAAGCAGCTATGCCTGTCACCTATACCAATCGGAAGGGCGTTACCTACACACTCTGCCAGGGGACAACGAAAACCGGCAAACCGCGTTACTTCTTTGCACGCGAACCACGCGACACACCGGTTGAGGCAATCCCGGAGGGCTACCGCATCAGCGAGAGCGTTAACGGGATCGTTTCGCTGGAACGCGCCACGCCCGTGCAGATTCCGCCGGAAGAGGTTGCCGTTGTCGAGGCAGCCATCGCCCGGTATAAAAAGCCGCAACGCTACCGGGCCGCCGCAAAAAAGCAGATTATCGAGGTTTATGAGAGCACCCACGCCGATGCAGAGACGTTAATGGGCATTTTGGGAGAACGCTTTCCAGTTACGCCCGACCTGGCGCAGCGCTTGCAGGCCGAGGAGGAACAGTACGCCCAATTTACCGCCGTTTTGCGCTTTATCCTGGTTGATAAGCAGCAGCGCACTTACAATGTACAGCGCTGGTGCTATCGGGGCAGCATTGATGACTGGATTGATCTCGGTCTGACGGGACACCTTCCCGATCTGGTAGACCGGGTTATTCCGCGCCTGGGGACCGATGATTTTTACGCGCCATTCTGGTAAAGGGAAAGCGCAGCATGCTGTGTTCTTACTCTGCTTTTGGAAGAAACTATACAATTGACAGCGGACAGCAGACAGGCTACAATGAACGTACTGAATTGTCCCCGTCAACGGTCTGTACAAGCCAGGTCATGCTGACTGGGGGCAGACGTGTGACGACCAGAGTAACGCGTCCGCTGCTGCACCGGATGACAGCAGCAATCGCAACTGAGGAGAAACGCATGATTCCCGAAGCCTACCAGGATTTATTGAAAACTACCGCACTGGTGCATGTCGCTACCATCGGCCCGAAGGGTGAGCCGCAGAGCAACCCGGTATGGTTCGAGTGGGACGGCACGCATCTGTTAATCAGCCAGACCAAGACACGCCAGAAGTACCGCAATGTGCAGCGCGACCCACAAATCGCGCTCTCGCTGGTCGATCCCGAAAACCCCTATCGCTACCTGGAGGTACGCGGCACCGTAGACCGCATTGAGGAAGACCCGAACAAGGACTTTATCAACCATCTGGCGAAGAAATACCTGGGGATGGACAAGTATCCCTACAACCAGCCCGGCGACGAGCGGGTGATTATCTACATCAAGCCGGAGCACACAACGCATATGGGGTAGCGCTATGCCGGTAGGGCCGCGCTTCCGTACGTCCGCGTGACTGCAATGCTTCACGTCGTGCCGCCTGATGAACTTTGAACAGTCAATCCGAACATCCTGGATCGGAGTCCCGGCTTCAGCCGGTGGATGCTTGATCCGGATATCGCCACTCAGAGTCCCGACTTCAGCCGGATCAGGCTTGCCCGGCAGTATGCCCCGGCCCCCGCAGGCATCCAACCGGCTAAAGCCGGGATTCCAGGTCATTTTATATCCGGGCTATATTCTCAGGTTTATAACCCCTGACCGTTAACCCCTGACCGTTAA
>CAKZQX010000423.1 GCA_937141995.1 uncultured Chloroflexaceae bacterium
CCGGCCGACTGGAGTTTATCGATTCGCAGGGCGAGTTTTTGCCCTCCGGTCAAACCGTGCGGACCAGCGGCAACCCGGACCCGATTGTACCGGAAGCGCCCGGGCTGGGGACTGAAACTGTCCCGGGTGCAGCCGAAGCAACGGACCCGGCCGCCGAGGAACTGCCGGCGGCTGAGGAAGAGGAATTTACCGAGCCGTTGACCGATACGGCTGCGCCCGAAACCGTGGCGACCGGGCCGATCTACCAGAGCATTACCGAGGGCAAAGACCTGGATACCAGTGCCGTACAGCCGGTCTTCTCGCAGGGTCAGACGGGAGCCATGAGCGAGCCGGCGGTTGCATTTGGCTTCACCGGCGATTCGGGCCGCAGCCTGGCCCAGTTTACGGCGCAGAATGTCGGGCAGCCAATGTGTATTGTGCTGGATAATGTTGTCGTAAGTTGCCCGGTGATCAATGACGCGCTGGCGGATGGGAGCGGTATTATTACGACCAACAGCACGGCGGATCGTGACCGCATCTTCAACCAGTTGAAGTTTGGCGCTTTGCCTGTGGCGCTCCAGGTCGAAACCAGCCGCCGGGTCTCGGCTACGTTGGGGCAGGACTCGGTAGAGGCCAGTGTCCTGGCCGGAGCAGTTGGGTTGACGGTTGTCGCGCTGTTTATGCTGTTGTTCTACCGCTTGCCCGGCATGCTGGCCGTTATGGCGCTAATGGTCTATATCGCGTTGAGCTTTGCCCTCTATCGGCTTATTCCGGTTACGCTGACGCTTGCAGGTATCGCCGGCTTTATTCTCTCGATAGGTCTGGCGGTCGATGCAAACGTGCTGATTTTTGCGCGTCTCAAGGAAGAACTCCGGCGGAAGCGCGATCTGCGTATTGCGGTAGACGATAGCTTTACCGAAGCCTGGCCCGCCATCCGTGACTCAAGCGTGTCAACCCTGATTACCAGTGTTATTCTTTATATTTTTGGGAATAGCTTTGGCGTCAGTATCATCAAGGGCTTTGCGTTTACGTTGGGTCTGGGTATTACGTTAAGCCTTTTCACGGCGGTGGTGGTTACCCGCACTTTCTTGCATCTGGTGCTACCGCTGCCCTTTGCGCGCAATCCCTGGCTTCTGGGGCTTGATCCCGATATGCGCCCGCCGTCCACGACCCGGGAGTATCAGCCGCAGGCTGCGACCGGCGGTACTGAGAGCCGTGCCGAGAGTTGACGCGATACGTGATCATTGATGAGCTACATCAGGAGCAATTGCAACTATGGATAGTCTTGTTCGCCGCCGTTACTGGTGGTTTGCCTTATCGTTAGTAGTTATCGTGCCCGGTCTCTATTTCTTGCTGCTGCATCCTTTGCTTACTACCGGGCAGTTTCGGCTGGGATTACGTCCCGGTATCGACTTTAGCGGCGGCGCGCTCTGGGAGATCCATTTTCCGGAGCAGGAGCTTGCTGACCTGAATACCGCCGAGGTTGCGGATATCTTTACCGCGAGTGGGTTTGAAAACCCGCTGGTGCAGTTGAGTGAAGTAGAGATTGAGGACGAGGTGATTGCCGCCGCCGTTGTCCGTACCGATGCCCTTGATCCGCAAGATCCGCAGGCGCAGCAGCAACGCATTTTGGCGGCACTTGAAGCAGAGGTCGGTCAGGCGACGCTGCAACGGCTCGACAGTGTTGGCCCGACAGTCAGCCAGGAGTCGACCAGGAGCGCGATTATTGCGGTGTTTGGAGCCTGCCTGGCAATTTTGATCTACCTGACGCTGGCGTTTCGCCGGGCCCCTCACCCGGTGCGCTATGGAATCTGCGCCATCCTGGCAATGCTGCATGATGTGGTGTTGATCCTGGGGATTGCCGCGTTTCTGGGGATTTTCTTTGGGATTGAGGTTGATGCGCTCTTCCTGACCGCGCTGTTGACCATTATCAGCTTCTCGGTGCATGATACGATTGTCGTGTTCGACCGCATCCGCGAGAATTTGCTGCACCGGCGGGCGGGCGAAACTTTCGACGATATTGTCAACCATAGTATTGTACAAACATTGCCGCGCTCGATTAATACGCAGTTGACCACAATGTTTGTGTTGACCGCGCTGCTGCTGTTTGGTGGGGCGACTATCAGCAATTTTGTTGCTATTCTGTTGCTGGGTCTGATAAGTGGTACCTACTCGTCGATCTTTAATGCTGCTCAACTCCTCGTCGTCTGGGAGCATCGGGAGTGGGAAACCTGGTTCCGCCGTCCGACAGAGGCTGTGGCGAGTAGTCAGTAACAGGAGTTACGCGGTCGGCGTTTGGACCACGAACACCACGACATGAGCGAACACTGCGAAACGGCCAATGCTGACGTGGATCAGGCGATCCCGTGTTCGGCGGGGGATATCGCCTCCGGCAGGGCGGAAGAAACTATTCTCTTTCACAAAAATTTTGCATAAAGTGCAAAATTTTTGTGAAAGAGATCAAAAAGTACCATGCTGCCGCAGGCGAATCGGGCCGTTCATCCAGGCAAACGCCTGGTTTGGAACCAACCGCGTAAGTCGTGTCAGTAAGTTTGGCGTCGTTCGGATATCAGCCCGCAGATGTCAGGTCCAGAACATGATATCTGCGCGCTGATATCTCTGTTTTGAAGCGAAATGCTGGTCTAATGCGTCCAATCATTACCCTGACAACAGATTTCGGCGTCCGTGATAGCTATGTGGGCGTGATGAAAGGTGTTATCCTGGGCATCTGTCCCACCGCGCACCTGATTGATATCACGCATGCGATCACACCGCAAAATGTTGTCGAAGCGGCGTTTGTTGTGCAGTCGTTTGTTCCCTATTTTCCGGTTGGTACGGTTCATCTGGTTGTGGTTGATCCCGGTGTGGGTAGTGAGCGGCGGGCAGTAGCACTGACAACGCCGCGCGCACGCTATGTTGGCCCGGATAATGGCGTGTTCGGCCCGGTCTGGCAGGATGCCCGCAGTCGTTGGGCTCCAGCGGAGGTGCGGGCGGTCGAACTGAAGGTGCCGCGCTTCTGGCGGCCCCAGATCAGCACAACATTTCATGGCCGCGATATCTTTGCGCCGGTTGCGGCGCATCTGGCCGCCGGCATTGCGCTACGGGAGTTTGGCCCCGCGCTGGATACCCTCGAGGTAGCTGCGATTCCGGAGCCGGTGCGGGAACCTGACGGGAGTTTGCGCGGCAGCATCATCTATGTGGATCATTTTGGCAATTGTATCAGTAATATCGCCGTAGCTCATCTGGATTGGCTTGGCCCGCATCGTGAACTTGATGTAACCGTGGGCGATCATTCCGTTGGGACAATTCAGCGTACCTATGCCGATGTCGCGCCCGGTACGCCGCTGGCGCTGCCCGGCAGTAATGGACGCCTTGAACTGGCGCTGCGCAATGGGCATGCCGGCCAGATGTTGGGTGTTACGGCTGGTGCCACCGTGCGCGTCCGGCGTATCGACTGATATACGCGCACCTGCTCCTCTCCCTAATTGCCGGGTTGAGTAGATGGTTTGCCGGGTTTCTTCGCAGGTTGGGCATGCATCAGCCAGGCGTACCCTCCCACGGCAACTGGAGCCAGCAGCCAGAAATTCATCAGACGAAAAATAATCGCCGCCGGGACTGCCGCCGGTCCTACTCCCAGCAGGGTTAACACCGTAATCAGCATAAACTCGACGGTTCCGCCGCCACCGGGAAGCACATTAAACGTACTGGTAATAAGCGCTACCCCGAAGGCGGTCAGCACCACGGCAAAGTTTACCGATGTGTCAAAGCTCAACAGGATTACCAGCATTGCCAGGCTGTGACCGGACAGTGCCATAAGCTGAATCAAGATCAGCAGTACCATGTCGCTCCGCCGATTGGCAACCAGCGCGCGCCCCTCACTCAGGTCATTTACCACGCGCCGTATCCAGGTTTTGTCCCAGGTGCGGCGAAAAATCTTGCTGACAACATGCTGGATCGCCAGCAACCAGCGTGCCAGCACAGCACGCCGCCGGGTCAACACAAAAATCGCCCCCCCAATTACCAGGAGTGCCGCCACCGCCGCCAGCAGCAGTTCAGCCAACCGCGTCCAGCCAAACGTGCCAATCAGATGCCGACTTGCCAGATAGAACAGGCTGAAGATGAGCAGGAGCACCATTGCGCCGGCATAACTCAGCATCTCCAGTGAAGCAACCAGCGTTGACTGACCGGCCGGGATATGCTGCCGCTTAAATAGGCGTACCAGAAAGGCATAACTGCCGACGCCCCCCGCCGGGAGCGACTGACTGATCACAATCGCTACCAGCGCTGTAACCCAGAGGTGGATGATACTCAGCCGGTAGCCCAATGATCGTAAAACCACCTGGAAGACCTGCGAACTGATCAGGTAGCTGGACAGAATAATGCCAAATGCAACGACCAGCCAGGACCAGTTGGCAGTTTGCGCCAGGCGCAGTGCATCGAGCAGTTGGTGGCGGTTGATAAACGCCAGCACCAGAATAATCAGACTGAGAATCACGCTGGTGAGCAGTTGCCGGCGTCGTTGATGCATCGGTGATCCTTTCTCAGGATGACGACAGTATTGTTCTTTTTTCCGACGGGGGTATTCCGGCGTCCTGTTCAGCGGGACATACGCGACGCTCCGCTTCTGCCGATTGCCCTCAGCGGACACCAAAACCGCTTGCCAGACCTTCCGGCTCTTCCCAGTTAACCTCAACATTTTCCACATGGGCCGGCGAAGGTCCACGGTGGCACCAGTTTATCAGTTGTTGCACCGCCGACTCCGGTCCCTCGAAGACGGCCTCGACCCGGCCATCGCTCAGGTTGCGCACCCATCCCGCAACCCCGGCCTGGCGCGCTTCATTCTGGGTGGAAGCCCGAAAGTTAACCCCCTGGACGCGTCCCGCAATAAACACATGTGCGCGTGTTCGATCCATGCTTGCCCCTTCATCATATGACTCTATTCCTACAGCAGGAGGTACGCGGTCCTCCGCGTTTCGGCTGATCAGCCGAAACTTCCGGTTGGAACAGCTACCGCGTACGTCCTGCCTATAACTCAAGTATAGCGCAGCATACAGCCCGCTGCAAAATAGTCACGCATGGTGTGTCGGCGGCTGTCATTGTTTCATCAACATCTGGTTATATGGCGGCTAAAGCCATTTACTATACCGGCAGGTTGATCATCAATCAGTTTGAGTGCCCAGGCGGGATGGTAATCCGGGATGTGTAATGTCGGTGGTTCGGTTTCCGGGGCAATATCGACGAGCCGTTGCCAGGCCTGGTTATTAAACAATAATCTGTCCATCCATAGTGGAAACGCCCACGAAATCGGTGGTTGCTTCCAGAATTGCGGTCAATATCTCGGTTTTCTGGTTGAGTATCCGGGATTGACTGACAGGACATACGCGGTCACTGACCCGGCGCGGAATTTCGCCTCCGGCAGGGCGGAAGATTCCTGGCTTTTGCCCAAAAAAGTTGCACGT
>CAKZQX010000424.1 GCA_937141995.1 uncultured Chloroflexaceae bacterium
CTACGCGGATGGCGCGAATACCGCGATCCCGCCCTGCGCGCGCCCCACGCTCTGAGCCTCTGGCTGGATAAAGATCTGACCTATGTGCAATATCTGCAGTTTGACATTGCCGACGCCCGCCAGCGCTACACCAGCATGGCCGACATGGAAGCGCAGATCCGGCAGCGCTACGCCATCGGCGCGGCGGAGAGTACGAGCGACCATCCGATCACTCCAACCACGCCTGCGGACACGAATGACCGGCCGGTCGAACCAATCGCGCCGGAAACCCGCCTGACCCCGGACAAATCCGGGTTGCAACTGGACCCCGAGGGCCGTATGCTGGAGCGCTTCGAGCAGCGCTACCGGGGCTGGACGCGGCTGCTGCGGCCCGGCTACTATCGGGACATGGCGGCGCTCCGTGCCCGGTTGCGCCCCCGCCGACCACTGACCTACTCCAGAGCGCTGGCCGACCTGCGGCTGGTTGGCACGTTACGCGCCGCACAACAGCATCTGGAGGAGATTATTCCCGGCCTGGTTGTGCGTTCAGGCCGGTTTTTTGCCGGTCGCCGCACCGACTGGGAGATCTACGAAGCGGCTTGTGAGTGGACCCTGCACGTCCTGATGTTGCCCTTCCCGCACCCGCTGCCGGAACAACTGCGCCGCCTGGCCGACCTGCCGCCCGCCGAACGCGCGGCATTGCTGGCTCCCGCCGCCCAACTGAGCACAGCCATGACCGCTTTCGAGGGAGAACTGGCGGTCTTCCAGACGCTCTTTCCCCCGCCCGCAACCCTGACGGATAGCTTCGCCGAACTGCTGGACGAGGAACAACCACTCCCGGACAACGCGGGCATCCGCCCGGCAAAATCCCCGGCGATCCTGCTGGAACGGATGACCGAACTGGATGGCTGGTGGGAGTTTTGCGCACTGCGCCGGCGCGCCGCCGAGTTGGAGATCGCGCCCTATCTTGATGCGCTGAGCCGAGGTGACCCGGCACGGGCCGCGCCGCGCCGCGCCTTTCAAAAGCAGTTCTACCAGTGCTGGATCGATACGGCGCATACGCAGTTCCCGGTGCTGCGGGATTTCCAGCGCGATACCCACGAAGCGCTGATCACTCGCTTTCGTGAACTTGACCGGGCCTACCTGACCGCAACCCAGAACCGCCTGCGCCGGATGCTGCTGGCCCGCCGCCAGGAAATCCTATCATCGGCGGAGTACGCCGACGCGCTGGCCGATCTGCGGGTGGAGCCGACACAGACACCCGGTCACACGCCCGTTCGCCGGCTCTTGCAGCGACTGGGGCCGCTGCTGGGGCAGCTTACACCCTGCCTGCTGATGAGCCCCCTCGGTGTGAGCCAGTTACTTGAACCGGATATTGCGCCGTTCGATCTGGTCATCTTTGACGAAGCATCCCAACTTCGGCTCGAAACGGCGCTGGGGGCCGTCATGCGCAGCCGCACGCTGATCGTTGCGGGGGACCAGCAGCAGCTTGCGCCGACCAACCTCTTTGCCGCCGGCGCAACCGGCGACCGGTACAACGCTGAGGAAGCCGAGCGACCTGAAGCCCTGACAAGCCTCCTGGAGGCCGCGCTGGCCGCCGGCATGCCTACGTTGCAGTTGCGTCGGCACTACCGCAGCCGCCATGAGGCGCTGTTTGCCTTCGCCAATCTCTATTTCTACGCGGGGCAACTGGCAACCATTCCCACCGCCAACCCGCCGGATACCTATGGCGTCACGTTTGAGCATGTCCCGGAAGGCAGCTACGACCGGCGCGGCACGCACACCAATCAGGTCGAAGCCGAGCGGGTAGCAGATCTGGTCTGTGCCTATGTGCGAGCAACGCCGGGGCGTTCGCTCGGCGTGGTGACATTCAACCAGCCGCAGCAGCAGACGATCATGCAGATACTCGAGCAGCGCTACGCCACCGACGCCACCCTCGCGCCGCTCTTCGCTGAGACGGGACATGAGCCCTTCTTTGTCAAAGATCTGGAGCATGTGCAGGGCGATGCGCGTGATGTCATTCTCATCAGCGTGGGCTATGGGCGCGACCCACGCGGTAACCTGATGATGCATTTCGGCGCGCTGAACCAGCAGGGCGGCGAACGGCGACTCAATGTTGCCATCACCCGGGCGCGGGAGCGGGTCCATCTGGTCAGCTCGCTGCTGCCGGAGGAGATCGACCTGGGCCGCGCGCGCTATCCGGGGCCGCGCCTGCTGCGGGCCTATCTCGAGTATGTGCAGCAGGGGGGCACTGCCACGCTACGCACACCCCGCGAACGTCCCCAGGCTGTAAGCTGGCAGATGCTCTACGACGCAATGATCAGCCCACCCGAAGAGGACTTTCCGCGCATCGAGGATACGCTGGCCGAGGAACTGGCCCGCAACGGGCTGCACATCGAACGCCAGGTCGGTCACTCCGATATGCGGATCGATATTGCCATCGCCGACCCAACCACACCCGGACGTTACCTGCTGGGGATTACCGGCGACGGGAACGATTATCACGCCGCGCCAACCGCCCGCGACCGCGACCGGCTGCCGGAAGAACTGCCGGCGGCGCACGGCTGGCAGATCTGGCGTATCTGGTCCGCTGCCTGGTTGGCCGACGCCGATGCCGAACTCAGCCGCATTCTCGACATTATCACCCGCCCGGATGACGATCAGTCGGTGGCTGATGAAACGATGGACTAATTTACACGACTTACGCGGTCACTTTCAAATGAGGCATGTGCCTGAACGAACGGCTCGACTCGCCGGCGGCAGCATGGTACTTTTTTCTTTTGCACAAAAAAGTTGCACGATGTGTAACTTTTTTGTGCAAAAGCATGGAATCTTCCGCCCTGCCGGAGGCGACATTCCCCTTCGGGTTCGTGACCGCGTAACTCCTGTAAATGACAGAAGTTACGCGGTGGGCATTCAAACGGACCGTTTGCTTTCGATAACGGCGTATTTCGCCTGCGGCAGCATGGTACGTGATCTATCTTGTTCACGAAATGTTGGCTCTTCGAGCCAACATTTCGTGAACAAGATCTGGGTTCTTCCACCCTGCCGGAGGCGGAATTGTCTTTCAGGTCAGCGATTGCGTAACGCGTGTAAATGACAGGACTTACGCGGTGGACGTTCAAACCGGACGTTTGACCAGATGGAGGCCGGCCTCGCCTCCGGCAGCATGGTACGTTTTGATCTTGTTCACACACATGTTGCACGATGTGCAACATGTGTGTGAACAAGGATGTCCGGTTCCGCCCTGCCGGAGGCGAGTCGGGCCGTTTATTCAGGCACATGCCGGGGTTGGAACCGACCGCGTAAGTCCTATCATTTACACGCATTGCGTCATTCTCCATCGGGAGACAAAATCGGACGTTCATCCAATAAAACGCCTGGTTTGCGTGCATCGCGTAATTCCTGGAATCTAGGGGGAACTATGCCACCAACGGGAACATCTGGCGCATTGTATGGTATAATTTGCGCGATCCACCCGGTTGACATATGTTAAAAGATAAAAGAGGAACGTTCGATGTCGCGTCTGTCGCCTCACGCTGTGCGACTGTTAGTCATCATCACCGCCTGTTTCACCATCCTGACAGCCTGTTCACTCCCTGGAACATCACCCCAGGCACCAGCGGCTACCGGACCAACCGCCGCACCAGCAGCCCCTGCCACCACCGCACCCGCCGAAACAGTCCGGCCAACATCCGTCGCGGTTGAGCTTGATGCCGAACTACGGGTTGACCAGGGTGGTTTTCGCCTGGAATATCCCGAGTCCTGGTACACCCGTGAGTTGAACGGCGCGGCCTGGGCCATCTCACCCAGCCAGGCCGCCCTGGAAGCGGAGACGATCAGCAATGATATGGTTATCCTGGTCGACTCAACTCCGCTGGAGGCCATCGCCGAACAACACAATGTCGAAGTGATTGCCAATCCGCAGACCTTTTTTGACTTTATCAGCGTTGAGCCGCAAAACGCCGGCTTCAGCCTGAGCGATACTACCACAGTAACGGTGGGCGGGCACGAGGGCAAAGCCGCCGACCTGGAAGCCCCCGGCGGAGCCGGACGCCTGATCGTGGTGCTGACGTCGGAGCGCGCGGTGCGTATCCTGGGGCAGGCCACCCCGGACGCATGGCAGGCCCAACGCGAGGTCTTTCAGTCCATTATCGAGAGTGTGCGCTTTTTCCCGCCACCACTTACGCCCACCCCCACCCCGGAAAATATGGTCCAGCAGCCGCTGCGTACGCTGGGTGGGTCGGACGAGGTGGTCTTGCGGCTGGGCGGCAACACCGGGCCACCGCGCGGGCGCTTTGTGGCTGCACGCGGGCTGACGGCCGGTGATGATCGCACCATCTACCTGGCCGAGAGTTCGCGTGGGGTCTGGCACTTTGCGGCCAATGGCGATCTGATCGGTACCATCGGCGAGGAAGAATTGCTGGATGCATACGATGTTGCCTTCCATCCGGACGGCGATCTGTTTGTTGCCGACTATGGACGGAATGCCATCGCGCAGTTTGACGAGGATGGGACGCTGGTGCGGCGCTGGGGTGAAACCGGTGATGCGCCGGAACAGTTCGGCCTCTCGTCACCGCAGCGGCTTGCCATCGGTCCCGACGGCAGTATCTATGCGCTTGACAGCCGCGTCGGGGAGGATGGCAGCAGTGTCACCAGTAGCGTGGTGCGCTTCAACAGCGCGGATGGGAGCTTTGTTGACCGCGTTGCGCTGCCTGAGGGCTTAAACCCGGCTGATCTGGCGGTGGACGATGAGGGCAATATCTTCCTGGCCGAAACGTTTAACAAAGCCGTGATCAAACTTGACGGCACCGGGCAGGAACTGGCCCGCTTCGGCACCGACATCACCCCGGATGGTATTGCTGCCGGTGCCATCGACCTGGATGCCGCGGGTAACATTTATGTGGCGACCTGGGACGTGGGTATTCTCAAGTTTGCGCCGGGCGGTACGCTGCTGGCGCGGGGCGGCGCGGTTGCCGAGCCCAATACGACTCCACAGATCGGCGAGTTCAGCCTGCCCAACGGCATTGCAGTGACACGCCGCAATATTGTCTGGGTCAGCGACAACAGTGGCGAGTATAGCGCGCTGACGGCGCTACGGCTTGC
Organism: uncultured Chloroflexaceae bacterium; assembly: GCA_937141995.1. Lineage (GTDB taxonomy): Bacteria > Chloroflexota > Chloroflexia > Chloroflexales > Chloroflexaceae > CAKZQX01. The sequence goes on from CAKZQX010000424.1 coordinate 5,086, forward strand.
CACCGATACGGTGGCACAGGCCACCGCCGCAGCTCGGGCCACCGCCAATGCAACGCCGATACCGGAGGAAGCGCTCCAGCGGCAGTGGGCCGACGAAGCCACCGCCAGCAGCGCCTACGAGGGCTACGAGGCCGAAAATGCCACCGGCGCACCGGATGTCGAGGGTTGCCGCGATAGTCAGCGGGCCTGGGCCTCGGCTGCTCCCGATAGCCTGGAGGAGCTAGAACTGCGCTTTGCCGATCCGGTCCTTGCCACGCAGGTCAACATCCACCAGAACCACCAGCCGGGCTTTATCACCAACGTCGAACTGCTGGACGAGCGGGGCAACGCCACCAGCGTCTACACCAGCACCGGC
>CAKZQX010000425.1 GCA_937141995.1 uncultured Chloroflexaceae bacterium
GCCGGTGTGTGGCCGGAACCGGCGGAAGCCGGGACTCCTGGGGCGCTGTCCGGTGGCGCAGGGTACCCCGCATGCCGTGGGACCGACGCGAATCATCTTTTCAGACAGTCTCTTAGTTCTTAGTTCTCAGTTCTCGGTTCTCAGTTCTAATGAGGAACATATGCCTGACGATCTACGTATTGCCCTGATTGGCGCGGGCGCAATGGGCGAAGCGATTACCGCCGGGTTGATCCGCCGCGCGGTTGTGCCGGCCGACCGGATCCTCGCCAGTGAACCGCGTGCCGAGCGCCGCCAGACATTACAAGTAGATTACCGGATTAATCTGACGGATCAGAATGGAGAAGCCGCACGCTGGGGACAGGTGGTCATTCTGGCGATCAAACCCCAGATGCTACCCGCTGTGTTGCCCCAACTGCGCGGTACCCTGCGGCCTGACGCGCTCTGCATCTCGATTATTGCCGGTGCGCCACTTGCAACCTTTATGGATGGGCTGGATCATCCGGCCGTAGTGCGGGCGATCCCCAACACCCCCGCCCAGATCGGCGCGGGCATGACCGTCTGGACTGCGGCAGCCGCGGTTAATGCGCAACAACGCGCATGGGCGCAGATGGTCCTGAGCGCGCTGGGGCAGGAACTGTTTGTGGATGATGAGCACTACCTGGACATGGCGACGGCGTTGAGCGGCAGTGGCCCGGCCTACTTCTTCCTGATACTGGAGGCCATGATCGATGCCGGGGTGCATATCGGCTTCCCCCGGCATATCGCCGAAACCCTGGTGACGCAAACGATGCTTGGCGCGGTGCAGTATGCGCAGCAGAGCGGCCTGCACCCGGCCCAACTGCGCAATGCCGTCACCTCGCCGGGTGGCACCACCGCCGCCGCTCTGAGCGCCATGGAGCGGGGCGGCCTGCGCACCACGTTGAGCGATGGCGTCTGGGCCGCTTACCGCCGCTCGGCAGAACTTGGCCGGCAGAACCAGGAAGAACAGTAGAGGAAGGAGGGGAGTATGACGCAGATGCGCTATGCCCGTCCCCGGTTGATCACCGCCGATGATCAGCGCTACCGGGCTTTTGTTGCCCAGTTTATTTTGCAACGCCAAAACCAGCGCGCCATGCGCCCCCCCCGCCGGCGGGACATCTTTGGCGGTCAGGCGGAGGCGGCGCTACGCGACTGGCTGGCGGATCAGCTTCCGCTTACGGAGCGGCGCATCCTGGAGTACGAAGAGCGCCGGGGCAAACGTGCCAGCACCAAATACCGCGAACTGGATGCCCTGGTTCTCGGTGATCGTAACGCCTGGGTGTTTGAAATCAAGGCCAGCCGGACGGCGGGCAGCCTGCGCCGTGCAGCGGGCCAACTCCAGGAGACACGCGCCATCCTGCGTCTGCTCTATCCAAAAGTTTATACTACGATCCTGCTGGTAGACACCGGTATTCCCACTGCCGCCGAGGTTGCCGCGTTGATGGCCGGTCCCGAAGCGCCCCGCACCCCACCACTCACCCTGGACGAAGTGCCGGCAGCCCAGCCGGAGATCCACCCGGTCGAGAGCATTGCCGCGTGCCGACAGGATGACCAGCGGATTGATCTGCTGCGCTTCAGCGTCGATGATATTATCGCCCTGGCCGGTGCGGAGAATCTGGCGCTCGACTGGGAGGCGGATGAGGTGATCGCGGATACGCCCCCGCCGCCCCCGGACAGCGGGCCGGTCTACTCAACCGAGGAATCCGAGGGTGATGCGGACGAGAGTCCGCTGGCAGCCGCCCTGCGCCGCGCGGGACTGAAGGACATGAAGGACCGTGATGGCTAACCGCGCCGAACCGACAACCACACTCACGCGCGGCTACCCGCCTCCACCCTGGACGCTGTGGGGCAGCGCGCTGGCCGCCTCGTTCCTCGTGCAGAGTAGCGCCGTTGAGGGGCTGGTGCCGCCACCCCTGAAGTTGCTCAAACTCCCCGGTAGTCGCGCCTTTGGGCAACTGGCAATTGCCCGCTACGGTGCCGGTTCCACCCTCGAGTACAGCGAACTGATCGCCACCGTCCTGGTACGCTATGGCGTGCGCATCGCTTCCTACGTGACCCACATCGCCGTAGACAACTCCCGGTCGCAACGTGGCGGTCACGAAATCTGGCATCTGCCCAAGCAGTTCTGGCGCTTTGAGTGGAACCTGGAGCCACCCGAAGCCGGCGTTCGTGTCTGGGATGGCGCACGGCTGGTTTGCGCCATCAACCGGGCACCGCTGAATGCACGCTTCTGGCCGATCCGGACCCGCCTGCCCGTTCTGGTGCCGACCGACGAAGGGGTTTCGCTGCTGTCGAGCGAGATCGATGCACGCTTTGCGCGGGTCGCCTGGCAACTCCAACCTGGCCCCGATGGTCCGCTGGCCGGATTCAAGCCGGCGGGTCGCCTGCTGACAACGGCAATGAAGGGGCGCTTGCACATCCCGGCGCTCCAGCCGCTGTAGGCATGGGAGGATTGCCATGAGCGAAAGCATGCATATTCTTATCATCGGCGGCGGGATTGGCGGGCTGGCAGCCGCCATTGCCCTGCAACAGCTTGGCCTCGCTGTCACCGTCTTTGAACGCACACCGGAATTGCACGAGGTTGGCGCGGGTCTGTCCCTCTGGCCGAACGCGGTGAAGGCACTCGACAAACTCGGCCTGGGGGAGCCGCTCCGCGCTATGGGAGTGCCCAACGGTAGTGCCGGCATACGCGCCTGGGACGGCACCCCGCTGGTGCAACTCTCCGCATCTACCCTGGAACAGACCTTTGGCGCGCCAACGATTGTTGTCCATCGCGCTGACCTGCAGACACTCCTGCGCGCGGCCCTGGCCCCGGATGTACTCCGCCTGGGATGGGAGTGTACCGGCTTTGTGCAGGATGCCGAGGGCGTCACGGCGCAGTTTGCGGATGGACAATCAGTGCGCGGGGATCTGCTGATCGGCGCGGACGGAATAAGATCGGCCATGCGCACGCAGCTCTTTGGCGAGCAACCGCTGCGCTATGCGGGCTACACGGCGTGGCGCGGCGTCGCCCATTTTGCACACGACCAGTTGCTGCTCGGCGAAACCTGGGGGCGAGGTACACGCTTTGGCATTGCACCGCTCAACCAGGAGCGCGTCTACTGGTTTGCCACCCGAAATGCGCCCGCCGGCAGCGCTGCGGCACCCGACGGGCATAAGGCAGAACTCCTGCGGCGCTTTCGCGGCCGGCATGATCCGATCCCCGCCGTTATCGCAGCAACCGAAGCGACAGCGATCCTGCACAATGACATCTATGACTTGCAACCGCTCAAGCGCTGGGGCCAGGGACGGGTAACGCTGCTGGGTGACGCGGCCCACGCGATGACGCCCAATCTGGGCCAGGGAGCCTGCCAGGCGCTGGAAGATGCGGTAGCCCTGGCCGCCGGTCTGCACGCCGGCAGCAGCGGCGATGCCGGGTTACGCGCCTATGAAGCGCGGCGGATCAACCGGGCCAATGCTATTGTCCGGCAGTCCTGGCGGGTTGGCCGGATTGCCCAGTTGGAGCATCCCCTGGCCGTCGGGTTGCGCAATTTTGCCTTTAAGCACATGCCTTCCAACATGTCAATGCGGCAGTTCACATGGCTCCTGGGACACGAAGTATGATCCGGTCACACCTGCTTCAGCGCCAACAGACCGTCACGTTGCTCAAGGCGCCCCTGCTGCTGCTGGTGACATTTACTGGTGCATTCTGGCTGTATGCGCACACGGCAGCACCCAGCGTGCTCTCTGGGGATAGCGGCGAGTTCCAGTTTGCCGCGCCGCTGCTGGGCATTCCCCATCCCACGGGCTACCCGCTCTACATTCTGCTAGGCAAGCTGGCAACCCTGCTGCCGGTAGGTGACATCGCGCACCGCGTGACCCTGGTCGCGTCCCTGGCGGGGGCGGGAACGGTGGCGCTGCTGGCGCTGCTGCTACTGCGCGTCACCGGGAGCATGCCGGCAGCGCTGATTGCGGCGACGGCGCTGACGGTTGCACCAGGGCTCTGGCATCTCTCAACAATTGCGGAGGTCTACACCCTCAACACGCTGCTACTGACCCTGCTGGCGCTATTGCTCTGGCATGCGCACGATCAAAAAAAGAGCATGAGTGGCATGGGTAGCGTGGGGGTTAATGCTCCGCGAAATCAAGAGAGTCCGGAAATTCATTCCCCGGCTTCCCCAGTCGCCAATCCCCAGTCGCCAATCCCTAATCCCCAATCCCCAACCCTTAACCCCCGCTACCTCTACGCGGCAGCGTTGGTGACGGGCCTGGGTGTCAGTCATCACGCCTCCTTTGCCTTTACCGGCGCACCACTGCTGCTGGTTTTTGGCCTGCTCCCACTGCTCCTGAGTACCGGCACGGCAGCGCCGGCAGAGCAGATGCGCATAGCGGTGACACGTCTGCGCAGCCAGGCATGGTTTCTCGTCCGGCTTGGGCTGGCGGGACTGCTCGGGCTGACGCCCTGGCTGTTTGTGCTGGTGCAGTATGCCCGCCTGGGACCGTTCGCGGGCACCGATCATGGGTTGCCACAGGCGTATTTCTGGGGCGCGCCGACCGGCTGGGGCGCGGCGCTGGCCCACCTGACCGGCGGTACACTGCGCAGCGGCGTCTTTGATCCGCCGGGACCGCGTACACTCCTTCAGACCGCGCTCACGCTGTGGGAGCGGTTACAGTTTGAGTTTGGGCCGCTGGGCGTCACGCTGGGGGTGCTGGGAGGCTACAGCCTGCTCCGGCGGCCGCTCTGGCTGTGGCTGGGTAGCGCCTGGGTTGCCGGTATCACCGCGCTCTACTTTGCCAGCCTGGGTCCGGCGGTCCAGGACGCGCCCGTGTTTACACTGCCACTACTCCTGCCCTGGGCCTGCTGGATCGGCATCGGCGCAACGGCGCTGGCCGAGCGGGTGAAACTACTGCTGACCGAGAATCGCACATCCCACATCCCACATCCCGCATCCCGCATCCTTTTAGTAGGCTGCCTGCTGCTAACGCTGGGGTGGGGCCAGACCCGGCTGCCCTACGGCAACAAGGCCGACCAGTGGCTCTTCCGTACCTTTGGTGAGGGTGTGCTGGCGGAGGTTGCACCGGATGCCGTGGTGCTGACCCGCTGGGAGCAGGGGACGATCCTGCACTACTTGCGCCTGATTGAAGGCCGGCGTCCCGATGTCTGGGTAGATATTGTCGAACTGGAAGATATCTCCTGGCAGGAGCGCATTCAAGCACGCTACCCTGACCGGCAGGTCTACATTATCGGGAGCGCCGACGATGCCTCCGCGCTGGGAGCGGAGTATGTCTGGGGCACGGACTATGCCACGCTGTTTCGGCTGGGACCTGAGAATAATAAACGTTAAACCGCCCCAGGTTGATCTACATTTGCATGTTGCAAAACAGCTACCATGTGTAACTGTTCACACTTGGGGGGAAAGAATTTCAGGCCGGGGTCGGTGCAG
>CAKZQX010000426.1 GCA_937141995.1 uncultured Chloroflexaceae bacterium
CGCCTGGTTTGGAACCGACCGCGGAACGCGTGTCATTGACAGGAGTTACGCGGTTACCGTCCAAACGGGCGTTTGAGCGCCGGAACGGTTCATATCGCCTGCGGCAGCATGGTAAGCTTTTTTCTTTTCCCGAAAAATTTGCGCTTTGCGCAAATTTTTCGGGAAAAGGATGTCACCTTCCGCCCTGCCGGAGGCGAAACCCACCCCCTGGTGGGGCGACCGCGGAACGCGTGTCATTGATAGGAGATAGCATATGCTTTCTGAGAGTAAAATCCGCGATATGTTTGCGCGCAAAGGCACGATTGCCGTTGTGGGATTAAGTGACCGGCCCATCCGCGCCTCACACAGCGTGGCGCGCTTTTTGCAACGCGAAGGGCACCGGATTATTCCGGTAAACCCCACCCTGCAGGGGCCGATACTGGGTGAGCAACCCTACGCCCGCCTGCGCGATGTTGATGTTCCAATCGATATCGTCGATATTTTTCGCCGCTCGGAATATGTACCTGAGATTGTCGAAGATGCAATCGCCATCGGTGCGCGGGTTATCTGGATGCAACTGGGAATTATGCATGAGGAGGCAGCCGCACGCGCGGAAGCGGCCGGCCTGGATGTGGTGATGAACCGTTGCACCGCGATTGAATATGGACGGGTAATGCCGTAACCGGCGCTATTGGCCACGTCTCAGTATTCACAGGACGTACGCGGTGGGTGGTTAACCCGGACGTTTCACGAGACGGGAAGACGACCGGCCGGTCGCCCCGATGCGTTTCGCCTGCGGCAGGGCGGAAGATTCCTGATCTTGTTCACAAAAAATGTACTCTGAGAGTACATTTTTTGTGAACAAGATCATCTTTTTTCAGGAATGTTTTACACAGCAGGCACAATCTCCCTGAAAAAGACAATAAAGACAATAGCGTCCCATGCTACCGCCGGCGAATCGGGCGTCGGATCCGGCACCATGCCAGAACAGGCTCCACCGCGTAACTCCGGGCATTAACCGGCACCAGCAACCGACGAAGGTGAAATGCACCGCTTTCCCCCTCAGTTACCGCTATGCATCGACGATTGACGGCGACATAGATGCCGGCTTCAACCGTTCCAGGCCGGTACAACCGCCTGAATCCGGCACCACGCTCCTCCATGCATACTACCACTTCTGATTGTCACATTATATCCATATGTCCAGAGAGACATTCCCGGTATGAGAGCGCAACATAACCACGCAGAAGCGAATTCTGTCGGAAGAACCCTACTCCTGCAATGTGGGTACACCAACCAATGATTGTCCATATGGTCAAGATGAGAATTGCGGGAGAAAACCGGAGATGGGGATAACATCTCCATTGATCTGCATCGCTTCTGAAGGCTCTACATGTCCGTTTTAATGACATAGCGGTATACGCTGGAATATCCACCGGACATAGGTGGAATTTAACTCAAAGGTGTGCTATACTCAACAGTGCATGCTTTAGCGAAAAACAGTTCGCAACACTTCCTGTTGTGTCAGGTTCCTTTTAACGTATTTGCTATCCGTTATGTCCGGTCAGGATTGAACTATGTGCCACAGTGACTACCTCAAAGCTTCCAAAAGATCTTCCGGGATGCGCAGGAACGGACATGTAAGTTCGCTGGGGTCAGACGCAAGCCGCGAATATAAGCATATGTAAGTAAGTATCAGGGTACCTATGAATGAGTGGCAACCAGCAGATCTCTACTCCACACTCCGCAGTCGCCATGCATGCATTGCCGCTATCTGGAGCGATACTGTTTTGCAGACGGGCTCTGGAACATATGATTCAGCTACAGCGATAACGCGCTTCAACGCATTACTGGATCAGTTTACCCGCCTACTGGTGACAGAGCAGGTTGACGAAGCCGCAGCGCAGACAATCGGGGAAAACCTGGCAACCTTTCACTATCTTCAGCCGGAGACGCTCGGCAAAACACAGACGCTGCTGCTACAGATGCTCACCGTCGATCTGCCCGCCGACCAGATCGTCTTCCTGCTGCCCCGCCTGTCCCGCCTGCTGGGAGCGCTTGCTACCGGCTTTAATCACCAGTTCCAGCGCATGATTATCGACGAGCAGTACTCTACACACAGGGCCATGCTGGTTGCCCGTGAGCAGGCAGCGACTGCGCTGGTCGAGATCAGACAACGCCTGCGCCTGGTCATTAACAACTTTCCGATGATCCTCTTTGCGTTTGACCAGGATGGCGTGCTGACGCTGGCCGAAGGTCAGGGTACCCGGATGTTCGACTATGACATGAAAACGCTGGTTGGGCAGTCGATCTACGATTGGCAGGCAATTTATCCTCAAGTTAGGACCAATGTGCAGCGCGCGCTCCAGGGTGAGGAGTTTAGCACGCGGGTCTATCTTCGCGATACCGTCCTTGAGACACGCTATGCTCCGCTCCGTCATCAAAGCGGGGAAATCCAGGGTGTTATCGGGGTGGCGATTGATATTACCGCCCGCGTCCGCGCCGAGGAAGAACTTGCCCGACTCCAGCGCGCCATTGACCAGCGTATCGAGGCCGAACGGCTGCAAATTGCCCAGGAATTGCACGATACGATGTTGCAACAACTGCTTGGGCGCAACTACATGCTTGAGCTGGCCCAACAGGAGGTCTCTGCGAAACTGCGCTCCAGCGACCAGATCTATACCCATATCACGCGCGCACTGGGGGAAACTCGCCGGGACGCGCTGCACATGGTGAAGATATTGCAATCGCTGATTGCCCGGTTGCGACCAGCGGGCCTGAATGATATGGGACTGGTTGTGGCGCTTGAAGGACACCTGCTGCGGCTCCAGCGCGAGGGCAGCCTGACAATGCCCCGACTCTCGTGCGATCTGGATCCGCAGGGAGACCATGTCCCTCCAATCCTGGCGCGCTATCTCTTTCGGGCAGCGCAAGAAGCCCTGGCAAACGCGCTGCAACATGCCGAGGCCAGTCATATTCATCTCAGTCTGCATGTTTATGCCGAGGAGATTGTGCTGACGGTCGAGGACAATGGACAGGGATTTCAGGTGCCGGTCCGCTTGAGCGAGTTCACCCGGAGCAGTCATTTTGGCCTGGCGGAGATGGCACAGCGGATTGAACTGGTCAATGGCGAGGTGTCAATCTGGTCCCAGCCCGGCGACGGCACGGAAGTTATGGTGCGGATACCAATGACCACTGAGGCCGGGTACCTTGACACCATGCTGCCACCGCCACACGAGCCCCTGACCACGACCATCTCTTCCGCCTGAGGGAGTATCAACGCAGTTCGAGTGTGCGATGTACAGTGATGATCTGTCCGGTGAAGTTCTGGCAGACCCGGACATTCGTCTGCTGGCGCATGATGGCCCAGACATGCGACTCACCCTGCAGCAGGGTGCAGCCATTCGGGGTCATTCGCATGGTTACCAGGCCAAATGTCGTCGTGTACCAGTTCTGCACTTCGGGAAATTGATCAGTGGTGAAGTAGGCATAGTGCCACTCGAGCCGGTCGGGCAAATCGTAGGTAATATCTTCCGATCTGACAGTGGCACCCGGGTAGTGCATCGCCTGGAGATCCTGGCGCAGTGTCAACCAGGCCAGAGCAATCCCCCCAACCAACAGGAGCAGCAAGACCAACCCACAGCCCCACAGTCGTTTCCGCACCCCACCCTGTTCTTTTTCACTGGTGTTATCCATAACACTTTCTTGCAAAAATCAGAGATCATCACGCATCACGTTTCACACATCACGTTTCACGCATCAGGGGCAGTTCCACCGAGAGACAACTACCCTGGCCGGGAGCCGCGTCAATGGCAAGCTCGCCCCCCAGCAGCCGCAGTCGCTCCTGCATACCGGCCAGTCCACTCGAAGTATGGCTCGCAAGCGCCACACCCGGATCAAAACCCCGACCCTCGTCGGCAATCTGCACGCCAATCATTGCCCGGCTAACCCAGAGGCGCACCACAACCTCGCGTGTTTCCGCGTAGCGCGCCGTATTGGTCAGGGCTTCCTGCACCATTCGGTAGACCGCGACTTCAACATCGTTCCCAAAGCGCTGCTGATCCAAACCAGAGTGTTTAAAGGCCACCTGAATACCCGTCTGCGAGGTGTAGCGGTCGAAATACCAGCGTAGCGTCGGCAGCAATCCCAGATCATCCAGCATGGGGGGGCGCAACTGGAGGGACATCTCGCGGACCTGCTGGAGCAGTTCGGAGACCAGGGAGCGAGCATGGGCCAGCCGCGATGGGATCTGTTCAATCGGTGGGCGGTTGATCATCTCCAGGGAGAGGCTCAAGCAGGTCAGAATCTGGCCGACTTCGTCATGGAGTTCGCGGGCGATGGAGCGCCGCTCGGCCTCCTGGATTTCGACCAACCGTCGCGACAGGGTTTGCAACCGCTCGTGGCCGGACTGAACCTGGCTAAACAGACGCGCGCGCTGGATGGCCGAGCCAACCTGCTGCCCCACAATCGCCAGAAAGGTCACATAATCATCCCGAAAAGCTTCCGGGTCGGCACTGAAGAGATCGACCACACCCTGAATTTCCCCCCGCGCCAGCAGCGGCACGCCCAGGTAGCCGCAGGATGATGCGCGTAAGGTTTCCGGCAGCATGGCGATGACAGCGGTATTGTCCAGATTATCCAGATTATCCATGCGCAGGAGCGACTGGTCCCAGATCACCCGCTGATTATGGGCCATGGTGACGGCAAACACGCGGCGCTGTTCATCCGGGATATCGGTCAGGCCCCAGGTTTCCTCAAGTGAGATATGATCAGTGTCCTTGTGATAGAGATAAATTGCCCCGGCCGGCAGAATCAGGTATTCGGCAAACATCATACGGAGGGTGGAAAACACCTCCGACAGGGCCAACGACTGATTGATAGCCTCGATCACCAGGTTGAGCCGGGCGAGTTGCTCATTGCGCTGCTTCAGTTTCTCCTCGGCGCGCTTACGCTCGGTGATATCACGCACCACACTGACGACATTGATCACCTGACCGGTGTCATCACACAGGGGTGTGACCACATGTTCGGTCGGGAAAATCTCGCCGCTCTTCCGGCGCATCTGGTACTCGGTGGTAAAGCCACCGGACAACGCATATGCCTGGAGCGCGGCCTGACCAAAGATCGTAAACTTCTCCGCGCTGACATGCAGAAAGTCAGTAGCCTGCCCGATCAGTTCCGCGCGGCTGTAGCCGAACATGGTTTCGGTTGTCCGGTTGCACTCCTCGATCAGCCGGGTAAACGGATTAACGACCATGACGGCTTCATTCAAGCTCGAGAGCACCTTCTCAAGCAGGTTGTGGGATTTCTGGAGGGCTACCTGAGCCTGCCGTATCGCCGTAACGTCCCGATCATACCAGACCCGTCCATAGTTGGTGCCGTCACTACCCTTTACTGGAGCGCTGTAGCGTTCATACACACGCCCATCGTTAAAGTAGATTTCATCGCAGCCGGTTTCGTCCGGATGTTCATACAGGTAGCGAATCTTTGCCGCAAACTCTTCGGGCGCGACCAGTTGTTCGCGCAACACCTGAATGCGGGTCGCAAATGACGACTGCTGCATCATCGCCGGGGACATCTGCCACATCTCGGCAAAGCGCCGGTTGTAGAAAAGTACATGCTGATCCGGATCAACCACCAGGATGCCGTCGATGGAGGCATCGCTCTGACACTCCAGCAGCATTTTCTGCATGCGCAGTTCGGCTTCAGCCCGCCGGCGTTCGGCGATTTCGGCCTGGAGTGCCTGGTTGGTCTGTAACAGTTCGGCGGTACGCTCCTGAACGCGCTGTTCCAGTAGCGCGTGGGAGCGGCGTAATTCCGCTTCAGCCTGTTGTTTCTCCTGGATAAGTTGATGTTGATGCAGGGCACGCTCGATAATCAGAGGGAGCAGTTCCAGGTAGCCACCTGCGACATCTTTGACGATATAGTCACCGGCCCCTAACTTCATCGCCGCGACCGCGATCTGCTCGCTGCCGGTGCCGGTTATCACGATGACCGGGAGCATGGCACCTTGTTCCGCCAGGATGCGAATAACATCCAACCCGGACAGGCCGGGCATATTCTGATCGACGGCCACCAGCACGTACGACCCGGTGGCATACATTGCCAACCCCTCTTCGCCATCACGGGCAGTATCAACGACATAGCCTGCACGCCGGAGACGTTTCTGGACGAGTCGCGCGGCGGCGGGATCATCTTCCATATAGAGAATGCGTTTATCGGCAAACTCGGACATTGTTGCCACTCTCACATTCTGTCACATGTGTTTCCCGGTTTGTAGGAGGAGAAACGCTGCAACAACCTGCGGATCAAAATGCGACCCCGCCTGGTCCCGAATATGCGCGCAGACTTCCGCCACCGGCCAGGCGCGATGATAGGGCCGCTCCGAGCAGAGGGCATCCCAGACATCAATCACGGCGAAGATGCGCGCTGCCAGAGGAATACCCTCGGCTTTGAGCCCGTAGGGATAGCCCGTGCCGTCCCACTTCTCGTGGTGGTACAGGGGAATCTCCAGAGCCGGACGCAGGAAGGGTATCGGCGTGATCAGTTGCGCAGCATAGACCGGATGCCGGCGCATGATGTCCCACTCCGCATCCGTCAGCGAGCCGGGTTTGAGCAGGATTTTATCCGGGATCGCCAGCTTGCCGATATCGTGCAGGATGGCTCCCCGGCGCAGATGCATCAGTTCCGTATCTCGAAAGCCGATCTGTTGCGCCAGCGCCAGGGTCAGATCCGTCACCCGGCGCGTATGGCCCTCGGTATCCGCATCACGCAGTTCCAGCGCGCGCGCCCAGCCTTCAATCGTGGCATCATAGGCCAGGATCAGTTCATTGTGCGTCCGCTGGAGGCTGTCGAAGAGATCGGCATTATCAATCGCAATCGCCGCCTGGCCCGCCAGCGTCTCCAAAAAGTCGAACCACTCCTGGTCCGGTGTCAATCGGGTACAATGAAACAGTTCCAGGACACCCTGCACCTGGCCCCGGGCGATCAGCGGGACACCATAGTAGGCGACAAACTCCTCCTGGCTGAAGTAGTTTTGTCGCTCCGGGAGATCAACCGCCTGGCGCAGATCGGCGACACTGAGCATGCGCTGTTCCAGGACAACGCGACCGGCCAGACCCTCGCCCGGCGCAAGCGTCATCTGCCGGTTGGCGGGCACACGCAGGCCGCGATCCGCCACATAGCGCAGCGTGTGGGTCAGCGGATTGAGCAGCAGGATCGTCGCGGCATCAACCAGCAGATGCGTCGTCACCTGATCCAGCAATACATCCAGCGTCAGGCTGAGATCCAGGCTGGCGGTAATCGCCATATCGATCCGGCGCAACGCCGAGAGATGCCGGAGTTGCCGCCGGCGCTGCTCCTCAACCTGTTTCCGTTCGGTAATCTCGGCCTGGAGCGACTGGTTGGCCTGCGCCAGTTCGGCGGTACGCTCCGCTACCCGCTGTTCCAGCAGCGCGTGGGACTCGCGCAACGCAGACTCGGCCTGCTGCTTCTCCTCCAGCAATTGCTGCCGGCGCATAGCCCGCGCAATCACCAGGGGCAACAGTTCCAGGTAGCCGCCTGCGACATCCTTGACAATATAGTCACTTGCCCCCAGCTTCATTGCCTCAACCGCCGTCTGCTCATTTCCGGCACCCGTCACCATAACTGT
>CAKZQX010000427.1 GCA_937141995.1 uncultured Chloroflexaceae bacterium
TCACAAACATGTTGCACGTTGTGCAACATGTTTGTGAAAAAGCATGGAATCTTCCACCCTGCCGGAGGCGAAGTCTCCTGTCGGTTCAACGACCGCGTAACTCCTGTGAATTACACGACTTACGCAGTGCAGCCTATTCCGGCCGGGTGATAAACCTGAACGTCAACTTCGCCAGTGGCAGCATAGTACTTCATATCTTTTTGACAAAAATTTGGCTCGGAGAGCCAAATTTTTGTCAAAAAGAAAGGTCTCTTCCGCCCTGCCGGAGGCGAATAGCACTCGTTCGTGGAGAACAGCATACGTGCTGTAACGTACATCTCTATGCTCAAATGCATGACCTACAACATCCTCCTCGGCGGCTACGAACGGCGGCACCTGATCAGCACGGTCTTGCAGGCAGTGCAGCCGGATATTCTGCTGCTCCAGGAACTGCACGATCCGGATACGCTGACATGGTTTGCCGCATGTCTCGATCACGACGCCCACTACTTTTATGCGCCGAGCAATACCGGGCATCATCTGGGGATTATCAGCCGGTACCCGCTGGTTGCATGCCACAGTCTGCGGCCCTTCCCGCCGATTCGCACCGCCATTCTTGCGGCAACCATCGCGCTGCCCACGCAGCAATTGCAGATCTTTGGCGTACACCTGGTTCCGCATCCGGCCCTGCTGCTGGAGTTGTGGCGCTGGTGGGAGGTGCGCGTACTCCTGCGCTATGCGCGGCCTGAACAACCGGCCCCCTGTCTGATTGCCGGCGACTTTAATGCGATTGCGCCGGAGGATCGGCTGGTCATCCACGCGCTGCCGGGCCTGCTCAAACTTATGCTGCTGTCCCAGGGCGGACGGGTCTTTCACTATGCGCCGGCAGCCCTGCGGGCCGCCGGGTTCACTGACTGCTACCGCTCCCTGCACCCGAATACACCGGGCTTTACCCTGCCCGTTCACCGTCCCAACGCACGCCTGGATTACATCTTTGCCAACCCGACCCTGGCGACGACACTCACAAGTTGTTTCGTTGTCACCGAACCCGCGACAGTACGGGAAGCATCGGATCACCTGCCGCTGGTTGCCACATTTGACCTGGAGTAGCCATCAGCACTCAGCTCTCAGCTTTCAGTTTTCAGTTTGGTACAATGCTGACCGCTGAGTGCTGATTGCCGATACCTGAAAGAGAGAAATCTTGATGTGCCCATTCCGTCAAACACATGCCGGCAACCTTCGTCCAACGTCTGAAACCCGACCACTGACGGCTGACGGCTGACGGCTAACGGCTGATGGCTGAATCACAGGAGTTACGCGGTTACGAACCCGGAAGGAACATTCGCGTAACTCGTGTAAATCAGTTCAATCTAAACAGATCTTCAGCCATCTGCTCTTGTCCCTAATGCCGGCTGATGCTATAATCTCAACTGCTTTGCGTAGCGTATCGTCGTAGCAGTAACCGATATACCCTGGTACGTACTGCTAACAGGAACTGGTGTAACGAGGCTTTCATGCGCGTTTTGATGCTAACCTGGGAATATCCGCCCCATCTTATCGGCGGTCTGGGAAAACATATTGCCGACCTGCTACCCGTCCTCGCGGCGGAAGGGGTTGAGGTCGTTGTCCTCACCCCCCGGCTGCGGGGTGGCGCTGAATACGAAATAGTTGCTCCCGGCGCACAGATTTTCCGTGCTCATCCGCCCTACGTGAACGGTCATGGGTTTATTGCCCAGGTTGAGCAGACCAATCGCGAACTGGAGCAGGCGGGCCGGGCACTGTACGAGCAGTTCGGTGGGTTTGATCTGATCCACAACCACGACTGGCTGACCACCCGCGCCGCCATTGCCCTCAAGCAGGAGTGGCGCATTCCAATGGTGGCAACGGTTCACTCCACCGAGCGTGGCCGCCGCCAGGGGGTGCTCAGCGACGATCATGCGCGGCGCGTCCACGACATTGAGTGGCAACTGACCTATGAGGCCTGGCGGGTGATTGTCTGTTCCCACTTTATGGCGGCACAAATGACCGAGTATTTCCACACACCGTCCGACAAGATCAACGCGGTGCCGAATGGCGTCTATGTGCCGCCCAATCCCTTTCGCAATGCGGAGGAACGACTGGCTTTTCGCCGGCGCTATGTTGCCGACGAGCAGCGGTTGGCCTTCTATGTCGGGCGCATTGTCTATGAGAAAGGATTACAGGTGTTGCTGGATGCCTGGCATCAGGTGCTGGCACAGGTCAATACCCGCCTGGTGATTGCCGGTACCGGCCCCTACCTGAACTCACTGCGCACCCAGGCCGAGCGGCTCGGATTGCAGGAGCATGTCCTCTTTCCCGGCTTTGTCTCCGATGAAGAGCGGGACTGTCTCTACCATGTCGCCGATGTCGCGGCCTTTCCCTCGCTCTACGAGCCTTTCGGCATTGTTGCGCTGGAAGCCTTTGCCGCCGAGTGCCCGGTGGTTGTCTCTCAGACGGGCGGACTGATGGAGGTCGTACGTCACCACGAGACCGGCATTATCGTCTATCCGGGCAGCGCCGGATCGCTGGCCTGGGGCATCCTGCATACGCTGCAACATCCCGACTGGTCGCAGGCGCGGGTGGTGAACGCGCTGAACGAGGTGCGGGATAACTACAACTGGCGACACATTGCCCGTAGTACGATTGCGGTGTACAATCAGGTGTACGAGGAGTGGCTGGTGAGTAGCTGGCGGAAAGCCGGTATAACGCGATAGGATCAGCAGCATCATGGCCGATACGGACAATCTGTTGCGGCAGGGGATTGCTGCCGCCAAAGCGGGGAAGCGCGAAGAGTCGCGTCAACTCCTAATGCAAGTCGTTGAGGCGCATGAGCGCAACGAGATGGCCTGGTTATGGCTTGCCAGTGTGGTTGATGATCCGGCGGACCAGCGTGTTTGCCTGGAAAATGTGCTTGATCTGAATCCCGCTAACAAGAATGCACAAAAAGGGTTGGCCTGGCTGAATGAGAAGCACCCACCGCCCGCCACGGAAGTGACCACCACGTTGGAGGAGACCGGCAGCGCGGCTCAGTCGCCGGGGCCGGCGGAAACCGGCCCAACGCGCCAGTTGAGCTATGACGGCGCTACACCGCTGGCAATACGCCCGAAAGATCCCGTCCCGGAACCGGAACCGGCGACTCCCGCGCCGTCCGCTCCGGCGGAGTTGCCCTGCCCCTACTGCGGCGCGGCAACCGAACTGCACCACGCCCGTTGCCCCAAATGCCGGAACAACCTGATGGCCCGGAGCGCGGCAAACGAGCAGCGTTCAATCGCCACAACAATTCTGGCGATCCTCTGGTTCATCTCCGGGATACCCAGTGTCCTGGGGGGGCTTTTCTACATTGGGTTTGCGATATACCTCTCAGTAGCCATCCGTTCTGATTCAGCCAGAGAAACGTTTGCGGCCGATCCGGAACTGGCCGGAGCCTTGGGGCTACTTGATCTCGGAGCGACGATTGGCGTTGTGGTCGGTGTGCTGACGCTGTTGCTGGGGGTGTTCTATATTTTTATTGGCCGCGGATTTCTGAAACGTCGGCCATGGGCCTATGTTGTGCATTGTGTCCTGCTGGTTCTCAGCTTGCTCACTGCGGTGCCGGCGCTTGGGCTTAGTCTCCTGGGTACAGGCGTGGCCGCAGTAGGGGTGACTTCGGAAGAACCCGGGATGGTGGGGTCACTGCTGGGGGTTGTTGTCGGCATCCTGGTGTGCGGCGTTGTCCCGCTGGCGCTCTATGTTTTTCTCACCTTCAAAAGTTACCGGGATTTTTATGGTCCCAAAGTGCGCCTGGTGCCGGAACTGGAAGCACACGAGGATACCGATCTCTACAATGCCGGGGTCGCCTTTAAGAATCGGGGCATGTGGTATATGGCGATGAAAGCCTGGGAAGGCGCGGCCAGAATACGCCCCCGCGATACCAACTATCGCCACGCCCTGGGGTTAGCCTATGCGCAACTCAACCAGTTTGATCAAGCTATTGCCACCCTGCGCGATGCGCTCACCATTGCGCCAAATGATGTCAAGATCCAGGAAAGCCTGTCACTCGTGGAGAAACAGGCCGCCCGCAAACGGTAGGTTTAGGGGACAGGGGACAGAAGACAGGGGCTCTCGCAGGTGTAGGCTTTTTGTGGTAGGGACGCGCTTCTGCGCGTCGGCAGTCCGTCCTATGCGGGAAATGTTTTTCTAGCGCGGCGGTCGATGCCGGTTTAGCCGACCGCATTCCAATGCAATCCGGTTAAAAAGTCTACCCTTGCAGGGGATAGGGTACATGCATCAGCGTCCAGGAGAGTAGCACAACCCATGCCGGGAAATAGTTTTGGTCATACATTCCGCCTGACGACCTGGGGCGAGTCCCACGGGCCCGGCGTGGGCTGCACCGTTGATGGCTGCCCCGCCGGTCTGCCGGTCAGCATAGAAGATATCCAGCACGAACTGGATCGGCGGCGCGTCGGGCAGAGCCGCGTTACCTCCGCACGCCAGGAGCGCGATCAGGTGCAGATTCTCTCCGGGCTGTTTGAGGGACGCACAACCGGCACGCCGATCAGCATGCTGGTCTTTAACACCGATGCCAAACCGGGGCACTACGAGGCGATTAAGGATCGCTACCGCCCCGGTCACGCTGATTACACCTGGGATGCCAAGTATGGCTTCCGCGACTGGCGCG
The DNA here is from genome assembly GCA_937141995.1 of uncultured Chloroflexaceae bacterium. GTDB lineage: Bacteria > Chloroflexota > Chloroflexia > Chloroflexales > Chloroflexaceae > CAKZQX01. The sequence goes on from CAKZQX010000427.1 coordinate 4,655, forward strand.
GTGGCGGGCGCAGCAGCGCGCGCGAGACCATCGGGCGGGTTGCCGGGGGCGCGATTGCCAAATTGTTGGTGGCAACGGTCGGCGTGCGCATTTTCGCCTACACACTGGCGCTGGGCGATCTGCGCGCCCAGGTCATTGACGAGGATGAGATCGAGCGGAACATTATGCGCTGCCCCGATGCGACCGTTGCCGTGCAGATGGTTGAGCGGGTCGAAGCCGCCCGCCGGTCACGCGACTCACTCGGCGGTATTGTTGAGGTTCGCGCCCGGGGCGTGCCGCCGGGGTTGGGCGAGCCGGTCTTTGATAAGCTCCAGGCCGATATCGGCAAGGCCATGTTTAGCATCCCGGCAATCAAGGGCGTTGAGATGGGTGAGGGCTTTGGCGTGGCGCAGATGCAGGGCTCGCAGAATAACGATCCCTTTGTGCAGCATCCCGATGGGCGCATCGGCACCAGCAGCAACCACCATGGCGGTATCCTGGGAGGGATTAGCACCGGTGAGGAGATTATTGTACGCCTGGCCGCCAAGCCGCCTGCCTCGATTGCTCAGGAGCAGCAGACCGTCGATCAGCAGGGCACCCCGACCTCAATTGAGATCCATGGCCGCCACGATCCGACGGTGCTGCCCCGGTTGGTGCCGGTCGCCGAGGCGATGCTGGCGCTGGTGCTGGCCGATCATCTGCTGCGCCAGCGGGTGGCCCGGCTCAACCTTGCAGAGTGAGGAGTGCCGTGAATAGCAGTCGCATACGCGAGTGGAGCGATACCCATTCGTCAATTACGCAGCGGGTGACGCTCAGTACCAGCCTGGCACTGATGGCGGGCCTCTGCTGGGCCGGCGCACTTACGCTGCTCTTCCTGGCTGACCTGCGTGCCGAGGTCAGTCCGCTGGCCCCGCAGCGCCTGCTCTTCTACACACTGGTGCTGGCGGCCGGGTTGCTGACCTTTGTGCCGATTCAGCGGCATATGCGATTATCCCGCCTCGCGCTGGAGGGTGTCGGCGGAACTGCGCTGCTGCTCTACACGCTGGCATTTGTGCCGCCACCCACCGACTGGCTGTTCTCCCTCCCCGATCTGCCGGTCTATGTTCTGCTCATCCTGGCGCTCTTCTGGAGCAGCGCTGCGCTTATCCGGCCCTTCCTCTACGCGCTGGGACAGCGGATCTTCCGGCAGCGGGCCCGCCGGATGGATGTGCGCCGGTCGCGCCGTCAGTCGTATGAGATTGGCCTCTTCTGTGCCTGCATAGCGATCCTGGGGGGGCTGCGCGTGATGACCTGGGTTAGCCTGCTGCTGGTTACGTTAATCCTGATTACTGCCGAGATCTTTTTCCTCTCGCGGGTTGAGGAGGAAGAGGGCGCAGTCTATCTGGGTGACGGCTGAGGAGAACAGGAAACGTATGATCCGGATTGCAATAATCGGCATGGGGTTGATCGGAACATCGCTGGGCATGGCGCTGCGGACAGCCGATGCGCAAACCTCCGCCCTGGGTCCGGTGCAGATCGTCGGCTATGATCAGGAGCAGTCCGCCACGCGCGCGGCGCGGGGTCGCCTGGCAATCGACCAGGCCGCACGTAGCCCGGCAGAGGCGCTCCAGGGCACGCAACTGGTGATTATCGCAACTCCCGATCAGGCGGTGCGCGCGCTCCTGACTCAGCTTGCGCCGCTGC
>CAKZQX010000428.1 GCA_937141995.1 uncultured Chloroflexaceae bacterium
GGAGGTTTCAGAAACTTAATTTACAGGGTATTAATCAACTGTTTGAAAGAGTTCAGAACAGTTGAACTCGATGTATGTGTATAACGTGGCGGCTGGCAAATTTGTTCCACCCCACACCCTAATGTCAGCACAGCCCGTTCGCAAGACCCGGAGCGCAGCGCGCCTTTAAGTTGGCGCCAATTCTGTTATGATCGGTTATCCACAACTTCCAAACAACCACCCCACACATCCATCCCCCACAAGTCAAGGAGGTAAACATTTATGAAACAGCGACATCGTCATCGATTGCTCGCGTTGATAGTCATTCTGGCGCTGGCTGCCGGCGGCATCTTTTGGGGCCGGCAAACGCTGGCGCAGAGTACCGACACGCCTACCGCAGAACGCGTAGACGGCCGTAACGGCCAAACCGGCCAGCGGCTGAACATGACGCCGGAAGAGGCGCAGGCCATGCTTCTGGACGAAAGCGACGCCGTCTACCACTTTGCCGGCGGGCTCAACAACACCGACACGGCCGTACACCGGGCAACCGTGGTGCAATGCACCAACGTCAGCGCCAGTGAGACCACAGAACTGGAATTGCAACTATTCCAGTACAACGCCACCAGCGTCTACACCAGCACTGGCGAACTGCAGGAGGAGTGCCCCAACGTGCTGGAAGTCTCGTTTGAGCGCACCGCGCGCCCGATTGTCGGTGTCCGGCTGACGATTGACCAGCGTAGCGGCGCTAATTGGAACGAGATTGACGCCGTTGAACTGGTCGGGCTACCCGCCGATGATGCCGCCCCCGCCGACACGGACGCGGACGCGGACGCGGACGAAGCACCGGCGGACGAAGATGAAGCACCCGCCGCCGAGGAGGAACAGCCGGACGCGGAGGCCACCCCGGCCACCGAGGAGGAAGCACCCGCCGAGGAGGAAGCACCCGCCGAGGAGGAAGCACCCACCGCTGAGGAGGAAGCACCCGCGGGTGAAGAGTGATCTACCGGGGGCGTAGGGACGCGCAAAAGCGCGTCCGCCGGCCATCCTGCTGCGACCGGCGGACGGGGGTTCGTAGGGACGCGCTGCTGCACACCCGCCGCCCCGCCTGCTGCGGAAATCCTTCCCAACAGCGCCGAGCATAAACAAAGGCAGTGAACTGATGTCGGTTCACTGCCCACTCCGCACTCTCTACTCCCAACCAGAGCTACTCCTGCTGCTTACGGCGGGGGCGCTCCTGGCGCAAGGGTTTAATCCGGCGCACACTCAGAAAGATAAAGCAGAGCGTCAAGATCCCGGCCAGCAGCGTGTAGGCCAGCCAGGGTGACGGCGCAAATATCTCGTTTCCGTCCGCGTTAAAGGAAAAATAGAAGGGGCTTTCACCCTGCGAGAGCAGGACCGCCGTGTGGCCCAGGGCAATAAATGGATGGGCATAGATCAGTGTGCCCATTCCATAGGTAAAGAGGGGTGAGGCAAACGGATCATTCCACCCGGTTGCATTCGAGATAATCACTCCAGTGATGATAAACAGAAACGGAATACCCAGCAGCGCCAGGATAATCGTCCCCAGCGACATCACCGTGGCTCCCAGCGTGCTGCGCATCACCGTAGACCAGAAGAGCCCCACGGTTGCATACAACATAGCGGTCATCAGCAACCCGATCAGCCCGATCAGCAACTCGGTCCCGCTCACGCCACCGAAGAGGAAAGCCAACCCGGCGAGGGGTAGCACGGCGATAATCAGCAGGCCGGCAAAGGCCAGCGCCGCCGTTAGTTTGCCCAGGGCAATCTGCCAGGGCGAGAGCAGCGTGGCAATCAATAACTCATAGGTCTGCCGCTCCTTTTCCCCCGCGATACTGCCGGCCGTCAGCGCCGGGATAATAATGCAGACCTGCACCAGCGCCGCCGTCATCACGGTTAAGAAAATGGCCTTGCCGATGCTCCGCCCTGTCTCGAAATCGGTTGCCGTAAATGATGTGCTGCTGGCGACCGCCAGGTAGATCAGCAGGGTGACAATGCCGGTAATTACCAGGTAGACGGTCAGGATAAACATCGTACGCAGACCCCGGATGCGCCCGCGTAGCTCGCTGACCAGGACGGGATTAGCCAGAAGCGTTTTCATTGGTTTCTCACTATTATGTCGGATAAAAAATCGAGGATATACCGGTTCACCAGCTCCGGCTGCTCTTGCTGCACCCAGTGCGAGCAGCGGGTGATATAGCAGATATGCAGATCCTCCGCATAGCGCTCGGTGCCGTGGGTCAACTCCGTGCCCAGTGCCCGATCCTGCTGCCCCCAGATCAGCAGGGTTGGCATCTCCACGCGCATAGGCGTATCCATCAGCCAGGTGTGTTCCCGGCGTAGCGCCCGATACCAGTTGAGCGCTGCCGTCAGCGCCCCCGGCTTCCTGACGGCATCTTTGAATGCCTGAATATCCTGCGCACTCAGGGCATCCTTGCGCACCAGATCATCACACAAAACCCGCTCGAGCAACGCATAGTCGTTGGCCCGCAGCAGCGCCTCCGGCAGCCAGGGCAGTTGAAAGAAGCTGATGTAGAGGCTGCGCAGCACCTGCATCGGGTTGGTGCGCAACGCGCGCGTAAACAGGGCCGGGTGCGGCATGTTCAGCGCGATCAGGCGTGAAACCCGGTGCGGGTAGGCAATTGCCAGGTACCAGGCCAGCGCGCCGCCCCAGTCGTGACCGGCAACAATCGCTTCGGTATGCCCCAGCGCGCGGATCAGTTCACGTACATCCGTCACCAGGACATCAAGCTCGTAGCCCCAGGTGGGCTTCTCCGTCTCGTTGTAGCCGCGCAGGTCCGGCGCAACCACCGTGAAGTAAGGACTGAGTGCGGGTATCTGCTGCCGCCAGCTATACCAGAACTCCGGGAAGCCATGCAGCAGCAGCAGCAGCGGGCCGCTGCCGGCGGTAACATAGTGCATACGGATGCCGTTGACATCTGTGTAACAATGTTCGAGTTGTTCCATGACTGCTTTCCTGGGGCGGTATGCGCCACGCGTGGGTTGTCTCTTCCAACGTCCTGCTCGATCCTGGCTGCCAGTGTACCATATTCCAGACGTGGATGGCAGGTGCCGGGGTGCATGTATTGGCGGCAGCATGGCTGCCGCACTCCAAAGGATTAAAAAGGGGCAGGTTAGCGCGAATGGTAGTACTGACTGTTCCGGGGAATTACCGGCTTCAGCGACCGGCGGTGGGAGCGGTAGCGGCGGGCCGTCTCGATCCCGGTGATGCCGGTTGTGAGCCAGGCAGTCCCGGCAGCATACCCGGCCACCACATCACTAAAGTAGTGAACCCCCAGATACATCCGGCTGAAGCCGATCAGCAGGACCAGTGTGACCGTCGCTGCAATAACCGGCCGATCCCAGCGCCGCTCGAGAAACACCACCAGCACATAGGCCAGCATCCCGTAGGTAATCAGTGAGCCCATAGCATGACCGCTGGGAAAGCTCCAACTCATCTCGACCACGAAGGGATTGGGCAGTTCCGGGCGGTTGCGCTGAAAGATCGCTTTAAGCGTGGTGTTGAGCAGACCACCCCCGGCCGGGATGATGATCCAGCCGGCCAGCAGATACCAGTAACGGCCCGCCAGCAGCATAGCCCCTACCATGACGACTATAACCGTGATCAATTCAGGATTTCCCAGCCAGGTGATACCTCGAAATATGGTAATTGCCGTCGCCGATACGTTCTGATACATGCTGTTCGCCAGCGCCAGATCAAAGTGGGCAATTCCTTCGCTCTCAGTGACACTATCGGCAATCTCGCCAAAAAAGTTGAGCATAGTCACAATAATCAGCAACCCTAGCATCAGATGCAGACCCAGATATTCCCGGGGCAGTAATCGCCGCCCCAGGAAGGACCAGATGCGGGGGTAGCGCTGCCGCAACCATTGTGTTGGCGGCAGATGCGTGATAAAATGCCGGATCCGGCTACCCCATTCCCATAATCGTCGGTAGTGCGCCTCGAACAAGCGCCAGAACAGGAAGATGAGCGCCAGCACGACAACGACAAAGGCGATAAAAATCGGCAAGGCATACATGCCGAGCAGTTGCGCAATTTGTTGGATCATAGTATGCTCACTGTACCTTTCTGTTTGCAATACGTTTTAGTTCTGCTTTGCAAGAAGTGTACCGAAGGTACAGGTTTTATTGATGACCAGGTATGTGCGTACGGTCGCCGGCATGTGCGGCGTCCTGCTTCTCGGGTACGGTATATACGGTATATATTGTGGGGTCCTCGTTATGATGCAGCGTCAATTTCTTTTTCCAGGCACCCAGATCGCCGCGCCACCCACGGGGGCGGAACGCCTCCCCGGCGTCGAACAGATCTGGCTTGCAACTTCATTCGGCCAGGTTGAGGCCTGGTTTCTGCCGCCGGAACTGGAGGTGGGCATCCAGGCTGCCCCGGCAGTTATTTTTGCCCACGGCAACGCCGAGTTGATCGACGACTGGCCGGATGATCTCCAGCCGTTTACGCAACTGGGGATTGGCGTGCTGCTGGTGGAGTATCCGGGGTATGGACGCTCGGCCGGTGAGCCGTCACAGCGGAGTATCACGGAAACATTTGTCACGGCGTATGATACCCTCGCCGTGCGTGATGATGTTGCTGCCGACCGGATCATTCTGCTGGGGCGCTCGCTGGGCGGCGGTGCGGTCTGTGCGCTGGCCACCGAACGACCGGCGGCAGCGCTCATTTTGATGTCAACCTTTACCGGTGTGCAGGCATTTGTCGATCATCTGGGTGTACCGGGGATGCTGGTCCAGGATCAGTTTGACAACCTGACGGTCGTTCGGAGCTACCCCGGCCCGGTGCTGGTGATCCATGGCGAGTATGATACGCTGATCCCCTACGCGCACGGAGTCGCGCTGGCCCAGGCTGCCCAGCAGGGCACGCTGGTTACGTATGTATGTGGGCATAACGACTGTCCGCCAAGTTGGAATATCTACTGGCGGGACGTGGCGGCCTTCCTGGAGCGCGCGGGAATTATCGCGACGGGTACGTAGGCTCACGCTGCTCTTTGAGCGCCTGTCTGAAACGGTCGCCTATGCGGCCTGCAATGGATAAAGTCGAACTTAATTGTCGGCATCATGCAGCGTGAGCGCATTCAGGTGCCGGTGACCAACGACCCCGACTTCGAACATATTCACGGTATCGCCGTGCGCGTGCCGTTGCCGTCAACATAGCCGTTCACAACGGGTTGCAACGCTTGTGTCACAGCGTCACTGCAACATAACGCCGCATGCATTGCAGCTAAAAGCCCAACTTTACAGCAGTTGACGCACGAGCCGTGAGCGGGTGTGTTCCTGCCAATCTGCGGTGGCGGGTGGTTGACCGTGCCGCCGGTCGCTGTGTGTATTGCCGGTTTCCACAAGTGGAAAGTAGCCACGAACCGTCTGCTGAACATTGGTCCGACGAATGCTGCGTCCCTGCCGTTCTATCCAGGGTCGGTCTTTTCATGCGGCTTGAAACCTCTTAAACTACAAAATGACCCCTTGACAACCGTTAAGGACCGTGATATACTCATCTCAGTGAAAACAACCGGCGCGAGACATCGTCGGAGACTACCTGAACAATCGAGACATCGACGCGGCTCCATGGGCGAATGGTCAAGCTACCTGCCTGTCACGCAGGAGACGCGGGTTCAATTCCCGCTGGGGCCGCCAGATCGAGGTGTGGTGTAGCCTGGTTAACACCCCGCGCTGGGGGCGCGGAGAGCACTGGTTCGAATCCAGTCACCTCGACCATTCATGCACAGGTCTTACGCAGTGGGTACGCAAATTGGACATGTGCCCAGGTGGAAGCCAGCTCCGCCTGCGGCAGCATGGTACGCTTTTAATCTTTTTCACAAAAAATTCACGACGTGCATTTTTTGTGAAAAAGATCGGGCATCCTCCA
>CAKZQX010000429.1 GCA_937141995.1 uncultured Chloroflexaceae bacterium
CTGGGTGAGGAGGCGACGATTGTGGGCCTGATGTCTGCGTTACAGCCCGACGACTATATCTTTACCAACTACCGTGAACATGGCTACATCGTGGCGCGAGGGGTTGCGCCCGGCCGGATAATGGCGGAACTCTTCGGGAAGGAGACCGGCGTCTCGCGCGGCCGGGGGGGCTCGATGCATCTGTTCGATATCGACGCGCACTTTATGGGCGGCTATGCGATTGTCGGTGGTCAGATTCCGCTCGCCACGGGCGCAGCTTTTGCGCTGAAATATCAGGAACGGCCCGGCGTGGTGATCTGTCAGATGGGTGATGCTACCACGAATATCGGCGCATGGCACGAGTCGCTCAATATTGCCAAACTGTATCAACTGCCGATTATCTATTTTGTCGTCAACAACGGCTATGGCATGGGTACCACGGTGGAGCGTGGTTCGGCCGAGCCGGACCTCTACAAGAAGGGCTGTGCCTTCCGCATCCATGGTGAGCGGGTCGAAGGGCGCGATCTGCTGGCGGTACGCGATGTCACCCGCCGCCTGCGGGAGCGCGCCGAGCAGGAGCATGAACCGGCCATTCTGGAAGCCGTCAGTTACCGCTTCCGGGGGCACTCGGTGGTTGATCCGGCGCGGTATCGCTCTGAGGAAGAGGTGCGCGAGGGACGTGCCGATGATCCGCTCAAGCGCTATGCCACGGTACTGCTCGATAGCAGCCTGATTGATGAGGAGTGGCTCAAGCAGGTTGCCGATCAGGTCGATCAGGAAGTACAAGATGCCATCGACTTTGCCAATGACAGTCCTGATCCCAAGCTCGAAGATCTCTTTACCTACATGTATGCGACTCCGGTTGCCAATACGCCCGGCGCATCGGAGGCCATCGCCGCCGCAGAGCAGGCAGGAGGGAAAGGCTGATATGTCAGTAATTACCTATCGACAGGCGCTCAATGAGACACTGCGTGAGGAACTCCGGCGTGATGATAATGTCTTTCTGATGGGCGAAGAGATCGGTATCTTTGAGGGCTCGTACAAGGTAACAGCAGGCTTGTTGCAGGAGTTTGGTGCCAAACGGGTGGTGGATACGCCTATCGCCGAGGAGGGCTTTGTCGGGCTAGCAGCCGGCGCGGCGATGCTGGGGTTGCGTCCTGTCGTCGAGATTATGACGATCAACTTTATTCTGCTGGCGATTGATCAGGTCGTCAACCACGCCGCCAAGATTCACTACATGTTTGGCGGGCAGGCGCGCGTACCGATGGTCATTCGCACCCCCGGCGGCGGTGGGCAGCAGTTGGCCGCCACCCACTCACAGAACTTTGAAGCCTGGTTTGCCTATGTGCCCGGTCTTAAAGTTCTCGCGCCCGCAACCCCCTACGATGCCAAGGGCATGCTGCGTAGCGCCATCCGCGACGATGATCCGGTTATCTTCCTGGAAAATCTGGCGCTGTACAACACCCGGGGCGAAGTTCCCGATGATGCCGGCGACTACACCATCCCGATCGGCCTGGCCGATGTGAAGAAGGAAGGCACCGATCTGACGATCATCGCCTACTCGCGTATGACCGTGCTGGCGCTGGATATTGCGCGCCGCCTGGAGGATGAAGGCATCAACGCTGAGGTGGTTGATGTGCGGTCCCTGCGCCCGCTCGACAAAGAGACCATTCTTAACTCGGTAAAGAAGACCAATCGGGTGGTTATTGTGGAGGAAGACTGGCGCTCGTACGGGATCGGGGCCGAAATTGCCGCGACGATCCAGGAAGAGGCGTTTGATTACCTGGACGCGCCGATACGCCGGGTTGCCGGGATTGAAGTCCCCCTGCCATACGCCAAAGTGCTTGAGCGCGCCGCCCTGCCCAGTGCCCAGCATCTGCTTGACGCTATTCATACCACGCTGGAAGGAGCACAGGTCGGACGGTAGCTTGCAGGACGTGGTGGGCCTCCGCCGCGTTTATCCGCTTCAGAACTGAGCCCGCAGAGGTGAGTAGCAAAGGAAAGAGACAATGGCAGAAGTAACGATGCCCCGCCTGAGCGATACGATGGAGGAGGGGACCATCGGGCGCTGGCTTAAGCAGCCGGGCGATCAGGTGGAAAAGGGCGACATCCTGCTCGAAATAGAGACGGATAAAGCAACGATGGAGCTTGAGTCGTACGAAAGCGGCACGCTCCAGAAAATCATCGTGCAGGAAGGGCAGACGGTGCCAATTGGTGAGCCGATTGCTATGATCGGTGAAGGCCCGGCGGAGGAAGCTGAGCCACCCGCAGCCGGTCCTGCACCCGAGGCGGCGGGGGCTGCCGGAACGCAGCAACCCGATGCGCCGCCCCGCTCCGGGACGCCCACCGAGGAAGGTGGATCGGCTGCCACTTCGCGCACCAGCAAGCCCGGCGGCGGGCTGGAAGCGCCATCCGGCCCGGAGGTCGAGGCCCGTGGCTACAATCGTGGCGCTGCCTCTCAGACGGTCACTGAGCCGCATGGCAATGGACGCACCGAGGAGCGGATCAAAGCCTCGCCCGTGGCCCGGCGTATTGCGGAGGAGGCCGGTATCGATCTGCGCCAGGTGCAGGGCACCGGTCCCGGTGGGCGAATTATTAAGGAGAATGTCGAGGAGTTCCAGCAGCGCAAGGGACCCGCGCCGGCACCCGCGCCGCAGGCTGCGCAGCCTGCGCCGGCAGCCAAACCGGCTCCGGCAGGGAAACCCGCGCCGGCCCAGGCTTCCGCACCGGCCCAGGCTCCCGCGCCCGCGCCGGCTCAGGCTCCTGCACCGACAACCCAGCCGGCGGGTGAAGTTTCCCCAATGAGCCGAATGCGTCGCGCTATCGCCCGCAAGATGACCGAGTCAAAGCCGGGGGTGCCGCACATCTATGTCACCAGCGAGATCGATATGAGCGAGGCGCTTAAGTGGCGCAAGCAACTGAACGACAGCGGTGTAGCTCCCGTCAAGATCTCTGTCAATGATATGATTGTCAAAGCAGCGGCGAAGGCACTACAGAAGTTCCCGTCGATCAATAGTAGCTATGCCGTTGGTGATGATGGGCAGGCCGGGTTTGTGCAGCATGCGCAGATCAATGTCAGCGTTGCCATTGCGATTGACGAGGGACTGGTGGCCCCATCCGTGACCGATGCGGATAAGAAGAGTCTCGGGACGATTGCTACTGAGGTCCGCGAATTGGCGGCCCGGGCACGCGAGGGCAAGATCAAGCCGAACGAGCTTGAGGGCGGCACCTTTACTGTCTCCAACCTGGGGATGTATGATGTGGTTGAGTTCGGGATGATTATCACGCCGCCGCAGGCCGGCGCAATCGCGGTCGGGTCAGTGCGTCAGGTTCCTGTGGTGCGTGACGGTGAGATCGTGGTTGGTGAGGTGATGCACATCAGCCTGAGCGTTGATCATCGGGTGGCCGACGGCGCAACCGCCGCGCAGTATCTGCAAGAGTTCAAACGACTTATGCAGTCGCCGATGAGTATGCTGCTGTAGGGGTTAGGGGTTAAG
>CAKZQX010000430.1 GCA_937141995.1 uncultured Chloroflexaceae bacterium
GGTAGCGCGGTCATCAGCTCTTCAGCCAGATGGTGGTGAAAGCCGGACCAGTTCGCGCTACTCTCAAGATAGGGGTCCATGCCGGGAAAGGGTGGATTCATCTGCGCGGCTCCTTTCGCTTGATGGGCGCATGATACCATGCGCCCACGCCAGGTGAATGAAGAAGTGTAGCCAAAAGCAGCCAGGTGCGCTACAATATATCTACAGCCGCATGCTGATTGGGTCAGTGCAACGTTCATACCATCTCCGGGCGTGGTGTGCAGCCGCACCTATGCGGACATTGATGTAACGGTTCGCAATCCTTTTGTTTTATAGAACAAAATATGGTATAAATGATATAGGGGTTCAATGCTATGTCAAGTAAGGAGGACATGACGTATGGCTGAAGATCACTCGCTCAAGGACACCTCGCTGAAGGGGTTCTTCCGTACCTGGGGGGCATGGCTGGGCGTTACCGGGGTGGTGCTGGGCCTGATCCTGGCGTCCGTCGCCACGGTGACCGGATTGATTGGTAGTGTTGCGGCAACCCAGACTGCCGTCGTTGCCGGTCTGGTTATTGCGCTGGGCAGTGCGGTCAGTGCGTTTAGCTACCGCTATCTGCGTTCCAGTGTGATGCAAGTGGCTGGTGGTATTACTGCGCTGGCGAGCGTCTGGGCAATTATCGGGCCGTTTATTCTGGGCTATCCGATTGACAGTGTGCTGCTGGTGGTCAGTGTGCTGGTCGGGGTGGTCACGGCTTCGTTAACCGGGTTTGCCCTGATTAGCGCGCCGCCCATCGACGACAGTGATAAGCCGCTCAATGATTTGTTTGGGCAGAAATGGCGCGGCTGGACGGGTATGCCCGGTCTCGTTGCCGGGTTGCTGCTGCTGGCGCTGGCGTTCCTGGCCGATGGGGAAACCGGCGGTGTGTTTAAACTCAACCTCGGTATGGTTGGCGCGGCGCTGGCAACTCTGAGCGCGCTGGCCGCTTTCGGTTATGGGCGCATGAATGAGGCGCTGGTGCAGCTCTTTGGCTGGCTGACGATTCTGGTGGGCTTCTGGGCCGTGGTCAGCGCGTTTGCTCTGGGCCGGGCCACGGGGCCGCTGCTGGTGGCTGCGCCGCTCTTCCTGATTACGGTCCTGACCGGCCTGTTGACGGTGTTGACGGCGGCCTATGCGCTGCTGACCACACCGACGGCCGATGGTGGCAGCACGCTCTTTGATATTGCTATGCTCAAGCGTGAGGGTGGCCCCAACCTCTGGACATGGCGCATCTGGCTGGGCGTGCTGGGAGCGCTCGCCGGGATTGCGCTGGTGCTGGTTGCGGTCGCGGCCGGTGGGCAGACGGCTGTGTTGACTGGACTGCTGATCACGATTGGCAGCATTATCGGCACCGTCGCCTACAGCTATGGGCGTAACCTGGTGGGCCAGATCGCCGGTGGCGCGACCGCGTTTGTGGGCATCTGGACTGTCATCAGTCCGTTTATCCTCAACTATCCCCAGAACAGCACGCTCTTCCTGGTCAGCATTCTGCTGGGTGCGGTAACGGCCTCGCTCTCCGGCTATGCGATCACCCTGGGCGATAACCGCCGGCTGCAGGAGCAGTTGTCGGTGTAAGTTCAGCCTGGACATTCGGGGCGTGTTTGCTTTGCAGCAACGGGACCAGTCATAGCGACTGGTCCCGTTTGTATTTCTAACTGCCATTTTTAGCCAGAAGTTACTGGTTCTGCCACGGACTACGGGCTACGGGCTACGGGCTACGAACTACGGACTACAGACTTCACCGCTGTGCCGTCAAGAACTGCACACTGAACAGCTTCTGTGGGTCTGTCCAGACCTGTGTCACTGCAAATCCGGCAGTCTCGGCCAGGTGCGCAAACTCGGCCGGCGTGTACTTGTAGGAACTCTCCGTCCAGATCGTCTCGCCCTCGCGTAGCGGGATTGCTATGTCGTTCAGTTGCACCTGTTGCTCGGTCATGCTGACCAGATGGATCTCAATGCGGCCATGGTAGGGGTTGTAAAACGCATAGTGGCGATACTGCTCCGGCTGAAAATCGGCCCCCAGTTCCTGGTTGATCCGCGACAGCATGTTCAGGTTGAAGGCAGCCGTAACGCCTTCCCGGTCATTGTAGGCCTGGTGCAGCCGGGCCG
>CAKZQX010000431.1 GCA_937141995.1 uncultured Chloroflexaceae bacterium
GAGATCGTGCGGCTTGATACCGGCTGCCGCGATTTTTTGATGTACCTGTCCAATTGCGGTGTGCTCGACGCGCAACGCCGCGAACTGGTGCTGGACCGCCTGATGGCGCTGGAATCCCACGAAATCGACCTCGAGGACGTGAAGTGGGTGGTGCTCATGGTCCTGTTCAACCAGCCGGGCCAGAAGTCCGAGTTGGACGAGCGCCCGCTGACTGAGTTGACCTATACTATTTTCGACACCGAAACTACCGGGCTCAATCCGGCCGAGGGTGATGAGATTATCGCCATTGGTGCCGTACGCTGCATCAATGGTCGCCTGTTGCGGCAAGAGACGATGGAGCAACTGATCGACCCGCGGCGGCGCATGTCGCAGGCGGCGATCAATATCCACGGCATCTCTCCGGATATGCTGGAGGATCAGCCCACGATTGACCAGATCCTGCCACGGTTTTATAATTTTGCGGAAGATACCGTGCTGGTGGCGCATAACGCGGCCTTCGATATGCGCTTTCTGCAGTTGAAGGAGGAGCAGACCGGGATCAAGTTTATTCAGCCGGTGCTGGATACGCTGTTGCTCTCGGCGGTGGTACATCCCACCCAGAGCGATCATAGTCTGGATGCGATTGCGCAACGGCTGGGGATCAAGCTGCTGGGACGCCATACCGCGCTGGGTGATGCGATTATGACCGGCGAGGTGTTTCTCAAGCTGATCCCGCTGCTGGCCGAACAGGGCATTCACACACTCAAGGAGGCGCGCGAGGCCGCCCAGCAGACCTACTACGCCCTGATCGAGTATTGATACGCGTTACGCGGTGGAGGTTTGGATCACGAACGCCAGGAAGTGGTCGATAAACGCGAAACGGGCTTTCATCTGGTCAAATGACCAGTTTACATATTCACCGCGTACGTCCGGTTCATGACGATGAGAAGAGCAGAAGAGGAGCGCAAGATGCCGGAGAATCTACCCGCATATCTGACCTACAAGCAGGCCCGGCTCAGCGAGTTGCGCGATGCCCTGAGCAGCGCCAAACCTACCCCGACTGAGCTAACGGTCACGGCGCGGGTCGCCGGAGGTTCGGGGGTGCGGCCGGTGCAGGTCCGCGAGTTTACCATTGTCACCGACTCATCGGCGGCGCTGGCGGGGCATAACCTCGGCCCAACCGCGCCCGAGTTGCTGTTGAGCGCGCTGGCGAGTTGCCTGGCGCATACCTTCCTGATTGCGGCCACCAACGAGGGCATTACCTACGAGATGCTTGAGGTTGAGGTGCGCGGCACCATTGACTTCCGGGGCATCCTGGAAGTCTCGACCGACGCGCCGGTTGCGCCGCAGAATATCACCTACGAGGCGCGCATGGCGGTCAATGCCGGGGCCGAGCAACTGACGCGGCTCCAGTTCGAGGTCGAGCGGCTCTGCCCGGTACTGCAGGCGCTGACGCAGGCGCTGGCGGTGAAAGGCCGGATTGTGCGGCAGTAGGGGGCAAGAACCGAGAACCGAGGAACTGAGAGACTGTCTGAAACGGGTTGGTCATGGGGCGACGGCCCCGGAGCGGGAGTCCCGGCGTCAGCCGGGGTGTGGCCGGAACCGGCTGACGCCGGGACGCCGGGGGCGCTGTCCGGTGTCGCAGGGCACCCGGCATGCCGTGGGACCGACGCGCATCAGCTTTTCAGACAGTCTCTGAGAACCGGATGCATCGGATGCCTGGCTGTTGTACAATGTGTTAGTTCTTTCTCCGATGTTTGTCGGATCTTGCTACTAACCACGCAGTAAATGGATGTGCAGGGATGGGTGTGAATTTGTGCCATTCGGGGTCGGTACACGCCGGGTTGGGGATGTTGCCACGAATGGTGTAAATTGTTGTGAAAGGAAGAAGTGGATTGGTGGAGATTTGTGGTTGGGGTACGTTCTTTTGAGAGTGTCACTGTGAAGCTATTTATTCTCTGGATAACAGGAAGTCAACATATGATCTGATACGATCACGCGCACTCATTCCGTTTCCCCCTCTCCGTCACCTAAAAACGCTTGAAGATGCTGCTGCAACTCTGCGAGGTTGCGCGTCTGGCATTGCCACACCACTAAGGGTTCATAAAAGAATAACTTCCCCCACCCCCTAACAACTCTGCTCAATGTTCA
>CAKZQX010000432.1 GCA_937141995.1 uncultured Chloroflexaceae bacterium
CTGGATTATCCAGATCCGCGATTATCTCCACTAAAGCCAGGTTGTCGTTGTTTCTTACGAGTCTGCGCCGTTTTCGGCCTCTTCGCTTGCCAGGTCGCGTACCAGGTCGGTGATCGAAAGCACACCGATCGGCTTTTTCCCGCCGGCGTCGGTATCTTCAACCACAACCACCCGATGAATTTTGCGCTCCATCATCAACCGGCTGGCCTGCTGCACGGTATCATTGATATGCACCGACACGACATCCGTCACCATGATATGACTGGCGGTCAGGCCACGCCAGTGCTTCCAATACTGCTCATAGAGCCGGGCATTGACCAGGTCGGTGCGTGAAATCAAACCGGACAGGTTGCCGTCAGCGTCCACAACCACTAGCGCGCTCACATCCTGCTGGGTCATCTGCTGCGCCACATCCTGGACCGGCATTTCACGCGAACAGGTAATCACACCACGATGCATAATGTCTTCAACCAGGCGCTCCATTACTCCTCCTTACGCTACTGAAAACACAGGCGAGGCATCCTGCATGCCGGATATATACCGCGATTGATCTACAGGATTCCGGCATGACGGGGTTATGCTCTTTGTGAAAAAAAGAAATAAGTGGCTGGCAGTGTACTACGCCTGGGCTATGCCGTCAACTGCCTGAATGGGTAGGGCCGGCCACCTGAATGGGGAGATCCCCTACTCACGCTTCCATTCTCCGATATTCCAGGTAATCGGTGCAATCGGATCAGGCTCCAGTCCCGCCAGATTCGGATTGCTGATCGTGATAACCAGCCGTTGGAACAGGGGCACCACCGGGATCTCCTGCGTAAAGAGTTCCTGCTGCCGCACATAGGCTTCCCGGCGCTCCGCCTGATCCAGCGATGTGTTGGCGGTACGAATCGCCTGGTCGGCCTCCCGGAAGCACCATCCGGCAAAGTTATTTCCGGTCCAGCCGTTATTTTCCGTGGGCACCGCGGTACAACTCCAGAGCGCCAGCCCCCCCGGATCAGGGCCGGCGATCCAGGCAAACTGCGCCACCTGAAACTCGCGCCGAAACAGCGGACCATCGCGGCTGTAAAGCTCCTGCACCGGCAGAGCGCGCACATTCACCTGGATGCCCAGGGCGGCCATATCTGCCGTGAACCGTTCGGCAACCTGATCGCGGAGCGGAGCCCCATCGGTTGTGAGCAACTCGATCACTACCGGCTCACCTGCGCGCTCACGGATGCCGTCGCCGTCACTATCGGCCAACCCGACCTCGTCAAGCAAGCGTTGCGCCTCTTCCGGGTCGTACGGGTAGCGCGTTAATCGGTCGGTTGGGGCAGCGGCTGTCTGCTCCGGCAAGATCCAGCTATCCAGCACCGGTACATGCCCGTCAAACAGCGTATCGACCAGCGCCTGCCGATCCAACCCCTGCGCAATCGCCCGGCGCACCCGGATATCCTGGAGCAAGGGTGTATCCAGGTTAAAGTCGAGATGCTCCCAGATGGGACCGGGCGTGTAGGTCACGCCAAGCAGATCGCGCTCTTCGTCGCGCTCTAGAAACTCCAGTTGCTCCGGCGCGATGCGATCCGCCACCGCTACATCCAGGCTGCCACTCAGCACCGAAGAGCGCAGGGTGTCCATTCCCGGCAGGAAGGCAAAGGATATCACCTCGGCCGGCGGCGGCGCGCCAAAGTAGTAAGGGTTGCGCTGCAGGCGCACGCCATCCTGGTCGCGCCGTTCGACAATGTAGGGACCATAGCCGACCGGCCGCCGAGCAAACTCACTCTGCCTGAGTTCTTCCGCCGGCATATCGGCCAGCAGATGCTCTGGCAGCGGCGTCCAGAAGGTCAGGAAATAGAACGGGTGCATAAAATCGGGTTTGACAAAGGCCCGCGTGGTATGCTCGTCAACCTGCTCGTAGCGTTCGAGCAGGACCAGTCGGTTGTTGGCCTCCTCCCCCAGCGAAACGGTCTGTGCCAGTTCGTAGGCAAACAGCGAGTCCGCGGCTGTAACCGGGGTTCCATCCGACCAGCGCAGGTCGGGGTTCCAGTGGTATGTCACCACCAGTTGCTCTACCTGCGTAATGGTTTCGGTCTCGGTTGTGGTAATCGTTCCCGCCGCATCCAGGTAGACATCAACTGAGCGCAGTTCAACATCGCCATTCTCAAACGTGGGCATACGCTCCAGCACGCCGGTTGTGGTGTAGGTATAGCTCAACGGGAGCAGCGGCTCCGGGAAGAGCAATTCACTGATGGGTGCGGTGATCCGGCGATCACCGGCATCATCATGGTAGGGCAGCAGATCCGCCGGCGAATCCAGCAGACCCACGCGAAAACCCATATCACGCGGTGCGCTGGTCGGCTCCGGTGAGGTCGCCAGAGTTGGCTGCGCGATGGCTCCAGGGGTTGCGGGTGATGGTACGCCACCTTCGATCTCACAGGCAGTGAGAACCAGCATAAACAGCAATAACAGGGAACAGTAGCGGAACATTCGAGAGTGCAGCATGTGTTTTCTATCCGACGGCAATGCGTCTTCCGTTGAACCATTCGCACCTGGGCGCAAATGATCGGTCTTCTCCAGGGTCCGACGCGTGGGAGTGCGCCGGCAGTCGCAGATTGTAGCGTGCATGGTCAGGTTTGTCTAATTGGCATGTTCGGGAGCGTGATCATGATACTGGGCCAGCCATGCCAGGATCTCGGTAATAATTTCTGCGTGGGGCCGCACTGTATCGACAATCAGATGGGGTACATCAATGCTGTAGCGCGAGGACTCGCCGCGCCGCGCCAGGTGGCGTTCCAGGTCACTCCAACTGGCGATCTCGTGGGCCGGTTGCCCCAGCGCTGCCCGCTGCTCGATGCGTTGCCGCCAGAGGTTATGCGAGGAGCAGACACACTCGATCAGCAGCAGGGTTGCCCCCATTTCAGCCGCCAACCGCTGCGCCGTGGCATACCCCTGATCTTCACTCAAGGGACTGTCGCAGATTACGCTCAACCCGACCAGCAGTTGTCGCCGGGCAATCCGAAACATGGTCACATACGCCAGACCACCCGGATCGGCATAGCCGACCAGAACATCTTTAATATCATCCTTATCAATCACCGGGATACGCAACCGCAGGCCAAGCTCGTGCGCAACCGAGCTTTTACCGGAGCCGGGATGGCCTTTGAGGGCAATCAGAAGAGGCATTTAGAGATCTCGTGCTGCCGGAAGACCACCTGCGGCCGTTGCCTCGGTCACGGCCCGCTCGATAGCGCGCGCTACCACATCCGCTGCAACGCTGCCCAGAATCGCCAGATGGGCCGCCGGGCGCCGGCCGGCCGAGAGCGCAAAAACCGTATCGCCATCAAAGGGCGTATGAATGGGCCGAATCGTCCGGGGCAGGGCATTCTGCGCCATCTGGGCCAGCTTCGTCGTTTCCGCCTTGGTCAGTTGGGCATCCGTCACCACCACCGCCAGCGTTGTGTTACTCTCCTCTTTTGCGCGGGTGGGAAACCCGGCCTGGATCTGCGCCTGGCGCAGCATCTGGGCCGAGTCGGCAAAGCCACCACGCTGAAGATCGCGTGCGCCGGCAAGAATGCTGCCGCCTTCGCGCCAGACATCGCCAAATGCGTTACAGACGACCAGGGCACCAATTACGGTGCCATCGGCCAGGGTTTCGCTCCAGGTACCGACACCACTTTTGGTTGCCGCTTCTGCACCGAGGATCTTCCCAACCGTTGCGCCCATGCCCGCGCCCACACAGCCCTCCGGGGTGGTGGTACCGGCGGCTTCACAGGCGGCGTACCCCAGCGGCGCATCCGCCCAGCGATCCGAACGACCAATGCGCAGATCAAAGATCACAGCGGCGGGTACAATCGGTACGCGGGTGACGCCGACATCATAGCCCATCTGATGCGCGTGCAGCCAATCGACAACACCGTTGGCGGCGGCCAACCCGAACGCGCTGCCGCCGCACAGCGCCACGGCATGCACCTCGCTCACCAGTGAAACCGGGTTTAGTAGATCGGTTTCGCGTGTACCGGGCCCACCCCCGCGCACATCAACCGCGCCAACCGCGCCGTCGGTCGTCAACACCACCGTGCAGCCGGTTAGCGCATCAGCGTCGTGGGCATGCCCAACCAGCACGCCGGGAACATCGGTAATTGCAGGTGACATCGGTAACCTCCAGGGAGCGTGCCAGGCTACGGTCGATGCACAACGGGCGGCTCAACCGGCGGCGTTTCGTGGGGCTGTGACGGGCGGCGGTAAGCCTGCTGCGGCAGCATGCCGCGTCCGCGGGTTCCATCATCGCCGCAGTAGGGGCAGAGACTCCAGGTCAGATCGAGCACCCGGTCGCCACAGGGACAGCGGCGGCGCAGTTCGGTATGGCAGTGAGGACAGAGCACAAAATCGGGCTCAACCGGGCGCTGGCACGAGGGGCAGACATACTTCTCTTCGATGTCGCGCCGCAGATATTCGTCCTCCAGGGAGCGCTCATACTTCTCGGCGAGAGTTTGCGGTGGCCGGAGAATAAGATGTATCGGGATACCCACAAACGGCATCAGCAGCACCAGTGAGACGGCCAGCACCTGTACCGATACATCCTCGCTGCGCATCCGAATATCACGATACGCCCACAATACCGAGGCGGCCCATAGAAGCACCAGATATGCGCCAATCACCACCCCCAGTAAATTCAGGATTGGGCGCAGGTTGGCAAGAAAATCCTGGATTGCCTGCATTTCAGCATTCCTTTATGTATACATCACGGTAGAAACAGACAGGGTATACCGTGTCATAGTATTCTCTCGATATCGGGCTATTTGTCAAGATGACCCGGCAAGCAGCAGGCGGTAGCGTGGCTGCCGCACTCCACACTACATATCTGCCTCCAGAAGCGACACCCGCCCCAGGAGAGGGGCGACAACGGCCTCAACCGCAATCATCAGTTCCTCAATCGACAACCGGGCATCCAGCACGGACCAGCGCTGCGGTTCGCGCCGGATCAACTCCTGGAAGCCGGCCGCAACCCGGCGATGGTAGGCCAGGTCACGCGCATCCAGGCGATTCCACTCCGCTCCGGCAATTGGGGCAGTTGGTGATGGTGGTTGCCCGGTGCCCTGATCCCGCGCACCCCCCGGCTGCCAGTGACTATG
>CAKZQX010000433.1 GCA_937141995.1 uncultured Chloroflexaceae bacterium
GGGTTGAAACGGCAGATCTATCAGGATACCTTTCGCACGCCGGAATATTTCTGGTTTCATCCGGATACCCTGGAGTTCAAGGGATTGTACCTGGTAAATGGCGTATATCACGACATTACTCCGACGGAGCAGGGCTGGTTATGGAGTCAGCAGTTGGGGCTCTACCTGGGCATTCACGAACGCGTGTTGCGCTTCATCACCCCCGAGGGAACACTGGTGCTACGCGGTGATGAGCAGGAGCGCCGGCGGGCCGAACAGGAGCGCCGGCGCGCCGAACACGAACACCAGCGCGCCGAACACGAACACCAGCGCGCCGAACAGGAGCGCCGGCGCGCCGAACACGAACACCAACGTGCTGAACAGGCAGAACAGGAGCTTGCACGGCTACAGGCGCAACTGCGGACAATGGGGATTGATCCGGCGCATTCTGATCAGTCGGAAGTTTAATCTTGCACCGCCAGGTTGATGAGTTGACAGGGATGGGCGGCAGCCATACTGCCGCCCATCCCTGAGCTTTGTGCGGCAGCATGGTCCGCACACCATATCTGCTACTCGGATGCTGTCTGATTGGCAGCCCCACGCATGCGGCGCAATTCTTCCAGAGCGGCCTGGATCTGCGGATCGTCTATCGGATCAAACTCCCACCAGTCGGCCTCCACCACCCGATCCGGCTGCACACCGCTGCCCTCGATCAGGCGGCCATCGGGCAACTGATACGTCAACTCCGCCAGCCAGAGCCGTGAGCCATCGAACAGATCCCGCCCGCGCAGATTTTCGGTGTTGCCGGCACTGGGCATACCCACAATCCGTGCCCGGCCCGTCACCTGCATGCCGGCGGCAAACATCTCGGCGGCGCTCACGGTTTCGGGACCAGTGATAACCACGATGGGCACCCCAACCAGTTGCGGCAACACTGCACCGGTGGGGATGGCAAGATTAGCACTGAAGTTTTGCCCGCTCTGGCTACCAATCAACCCACCATCGTTGAAAAGCGCCAGGATATTCAGCAGCATATCAACCCGTCCACCGCTGTTGGCACGGACATCAATGATCAATCCGTCAAGCGATGTCTCTGCGGTCAACTGCTCCAGGCGAGTACGTACCCGCCGGGCCAGATTTTCGGCGTTGAAGGTATCCAGTCGCAGCAAACCCACCCGGGTTCCCGATAAGATCTGCGTTTCAACCTCAACAAATGCGTTGGTCTGGATTGTTCGCCGCATGACCGGCACGGTGCGGGGAATGCTCCCCGGAGATCGTATGGTCAGGTTTACCGTGGTACCCGGTGTGCCCCGGACAGCGCTGATCGGCCCACGCGGGCCAAAGGCGTCCGTATCAACAAAGGGAATGCCTTCAATCGCCAGAATGAGATCACGCGGTTGCAGCCCTGCCCGCGCTGCCGGCCCATCTGCGGCAACCTGAACGATCAGGCCACCCGCATCAACCGTACGTACCAGCGCGCCAATACCACCATAGTTGAGATCACCATTAAACCGGGCGGTTTCCGCCGCTACATCCTGGGGCGACTCAAACCGGGAATGATCATCATCCAGGCGCTCAATCATTTCGCGCAACAGGACATAAAATTCCGCCTCCGTCCCTGCGACGGCAACACGCGGCGCAAACTCAGCCCGCACATCCTCCCAGTCTACGCCGCCGTAATCGGCATAGACATAGTTATCGCGTACGAGTGTCCAGAGTTGGTCAAACAGATCAGCGCGCTGTTCGCTCGTGAGCGGTAACAGAGTCGGGGTCGGGCGCAACGGAACCAGGGTTGCCGTCGGACTGGATGTGACCGTCGGACTGGATGTGACCGTCGGGCTGGATGTGACCGTCGGGCTGGCGGTTGGGCGGAGCGTTGGCGTCGGCGGGGGGGTCGGCGTGGCCTGTACCACAATCGACGGAACCGAAAAGCTACACGCAGCCGGCAGCAAAATACACAACAGGATCAGGATGAGTGAGCGATGGGCATGCATAGTCAGTTCACCAGATTCATCAAGAGGACAAAAGCAATCGCGCCTTTCTTTTGTATAATACCATAGACGACACGCGATGCCGGGTCAGCCGGAAACTTCTACTACAACCGATCACTATTTAAACACACAGAATGTGCGGTTGGTTTCGAGACAAATAATGACACTACTCCCAGATATCCAGCTTACCCGCCGCCCGGGCATCATTGAGTTAGGTTGGGGCCATCCTGACATGGCGCTACTACCGGGTGCGGCCCTGGCGCAGGCGGCAACGCTGGCCCTACAACATGATAGCGCCGCATTGGCCTATGGCGCTGAACAGGGGCCCGGCTGGCTGATTACCCAACTCTGTACCCGTTTTGAGCAGATGGAAGGCATCACCCCGCTTCCGGAACATCTTTGCATCACGGGGGGCATCTCGCAGGCGCTCGACATGCTCTGCACCCTGCTGACCCGCCCCGGCGATGTCATCCTGGTCGAGTCACCAAGCTACCATCTGGCCCCGCGCATCTTCCGCGACCATGGGCTAACCCTGGCTCCCGTGCCCTGTGATGAACAGGGGATACGCCTGGATCTACTGGAGACATTGCATAAAACGCTCACGTTACAGGGACGGCAACCCCGACTGCTCTACACCGTTCCTACCTTTAACAACCCCACGGGCATCAGCCTGATTTCCGAGCGACGTAGCGCCCTGGTATCATTCGCGCAACATACCGGCCTGACAATCGTAGAGGACGACGCCTACCGCGAACTCTGGTTTGATGCGCCACCACCCACCCCATTGTACAATCTTACGCCCGCCGGGCCAGTGATACGTCTGGGTTCCTTCTCCAAAGTATTGGCCCCCGGTCTGCGACTGGGGTGGATGCTGGCGGCACCCGAAATTGTGCGCCAGTGTACCGGCAGCGGGTTGCTGGACAGTGGCGGCGGGATCAATCATTTTACAGCGCATGTGGTAGCGGCATTTCTCGCCGCGGGCATGCTCGAACCGCATAGTGCGTCCCTGCGCAGCAACTACCGCCGGCGCCGCGATCTCTTGCTGGGAGCGCTAGCCCGTTACCTGCCGAATACCTGTACCTGGATTCCGCCATTGGGCGGCTTCTTTGTCTGGCTGCGGCTGCCCCCGGCAGTGCATAGCGCCGCGCTCCTGCCGCAGGCCGAGGCTGCCGGTGTGGCCTACCTGCCCGGCGTGTACTGCTACACGGGGGGTGGCGGTGAAAACTACCTCCGCCTGGCATTTAGCCTGCTCTCTCCCGACGACCTGGAAGAAGGCGTGCGCCGCCTGGCAACGGTTCTTGCACATACGTGACCGGGCGGATAGGGGCTTTTTTCTTCCCTACCCGCCCTACGGGATCACATCCGCTCAAGGATGCCCTGGATCAGCGCGGCAAATTTCGGCTTTGCCTGCCGGCCCACTTCCAGCACCTCTGCATGGCTAGCAGGGGGCGCATCCGGCAGGGCCAGGTTGGTGATTAATGAAAAGCCCAGAATGCGCATCCCGGCCTGGCGCGCGACCACTACCTCCGGAGCGGTAGACATACCCACCGCATCAGCGCCCCAGGCGCGCAGCATGCGCATCTCGGCGGCACTCTCGAAGTGCGGTCCACTTAACATGAGATACACACCCTCGCGTAGCGTCAACCCTTGAGCGGTAGCAACCGCGCGGGCCGGCGGCACCAGATCATTCATAAACGCGCCCAGCATCGCCGGGAAGCGCGGCCCCAGCCGCTCGTCATGCTCGCCGCGCAAGGGGTGAAATCCGGCCATCCCGGGCAGGAAGATCTGATCGACGATACGCATGATATCGCCCGCCTGCCAGTCGTCACGCAGACCACCCGCCGCATTGGTGACAATCAATGTATCGCAGCCCAACGCACGCAGCACCCGCACCGGGAAGGTGATCTGCTGCATACTATAGCCTTCGTAGAAGTGGAAGCGGCCCCGCAGCACAGCCACCGGCTGCCCACCCAGTATCCCCAGCGCCAGTTCCCCCCGATGACCGGCAATGGTGGGAACGGCAAAGCCGGGAATATCGCCATAGGGCACCACGGATGCCTGCGATAGTTCATCCGCCAACGATCCGAGACCCGATCCCAGGATCAACCCGACACGCGGCGTCATGCCGGCCCGGTCAGCAATGATGGTACGTGCAGTTTCGATCTGTTCAATCATAATAATTAGGGGTTAACGGTTAGGGGTTAACCGTTAACCGTTAAAACTCAGATAAACCCCTAACCCCTAACCGTTAACCCGTAACCCCTAACCATTACTACTAAATCCGGTTCAACAACTCACGTTTCTTCGCCTCAAACTCATCGCTGGAGAGAATACCCCGGTCACGCAGGGCCGCCAGTTCTGCCAGCGTATGCTGAATATCCGCCTGACCCTGCCCAAGATGATCAGGCATGAATGAGGTACCACGCGATTCACCATACCGATAGCCGCGCTCGTGATTGTACTTGGCCTCCAGCATAACCCGCTTAAAGGTAAGCGGCTCAGCGATACGGTCCATCACATTGGCCGACTCCTCAGAGGCAGTCAGGATCTCCACGGTTCCAAAATTAAACATGCGCCCCACCAGGCTCTGCTTGAGCTGAATATCGTTAATCTTGCTCAGCGACGAGTCGATGACCCGCTTGCTCAAAATGCCGCGCACCTGGATCACCCGCCGATCCGTCACGACATACTGCTCGGTATTCCAGCGCAGAAAATCCAGCAAGCCGCTGATCAACACAAACAGACTAAGAATGGCACAGGCCAGCGGTACAAACGTGCTGGCGGGCATATTTGCCACTATCGGCCCCGGTCTAAAGGCGCGATTGGACACAACGGCTGCGGCGATCAGCAGGCCAATCACAACCGACTCCATCAGGACATGACCAATCAGGACAAACACATGCTGCCGTGCCACAGATAGAATTTGTTCGCCGCGCCCGAGCAGTTCGTCAATGTAAGCCATGACGTAACTCCTTACGCTTGCCGTTTCACGGTAGACGCGTCATATTTCAGGTTCATGGTTCCGTTTCGTGTCTGATATAGTCCAGAAAAGCCACCGATTTTAACTCACGCTCGAGCAGACGCCGTAGATAGGTCCGTAACATCTGTTCAACCTCGATACACACAGCCGCCGAGAGCTGCATCCGCTCGACGGCAGCGAGTGGCTGCGACTGCAGATAGCGCAGCAATTTGAAGGCATTTAAACTCATTGGCAGCGCCGTACGGTCAGCCGCCACATCACAGGCGCAGAGCACCCCGCCCAGCGCCGGGCTAAAATGATCAGCCTGCTCGGTCAGCACCTCCTGACAGACGGCACAACGATGCAGATGAGGCCGATAGCCGACGTTGTGCAGGAGCCGTAGTTCGTATGCACGGAGAACCAGGTCCGGGTTCGTGGTTGTATCCAGGGCCGTAAATGTTTGCACCAGCAGCCGAAATAATGCGCGGTTTTCTTCCTCTTCCTGGATAAATTTATCGTATAATTCCGCCGCGTAGTAGGCCAGGCTCAGACGTGAAAGATCGGAACGAAGGGCAGGAAAGCTATGCAACACCTGGCTCTGCGTTATAATATCCAGATTGCGCCCAATGGCCAGCAGCATATTAGCATGGGTAAAAAGCTCAATATGACCGGCAAGGCGACTACTGGTTTTACGCGCACCTTTCGCAACCACCCGCCGTTTTCCGGCCGGGGAAGCCAGCAGCAGCAACCGATCCGCTTCGCTAAAATCTTGCCGACGCAGGATCAGCGCCTCAGTTCTGTAAACGCGCTCACGCATAGCTTTGACACAGGGTCATATACATGTTTGTCATTTGTCGCTCATCTCCGCCGCTTAAGTACGTCATGCAGAGCCGCCAGTGCCGCAGACACCACCTGTTCGGCAGTTGTCCGCTGGCGCTCATTGAGCAGGCGCTCGAAACGCCGGAGCATCGCCCCGCCGGCATCATGGTCGATCTGCAGTTCGGCACAGACGCGGATATAAAATTTCAACGCCACCGCCAGGACCGTCAGGTCACGCTCCTTGAGCGCCGGGCCGGTCGCCGGCTGTACCTCACCCGCCAG
>CAKZQX010000434.1 GCA_937141995.1 uncultured Chloroflexaceae bacterium
TGAGGAGGGCGAGAATCTGTTGGAAGGTGGGTGAACATAGTACATATCAATGGAGATAGACCATTCTCTTTACCACGAAGCGCACGAAGGGTAGGCGGACGCGCTTGTTCGCGTCCCTACCCAAAACCGTACGTGGTTTGAGCAGGTCCGCCGGGCGGACGCACTTATGCGCGTCCCTGCGAAAAACCAATGAGTCTTACGGGCTTTTCTCCATAGTCCCATCGGGCGATATCGTTTCCTCGGCGACGACCACGCGATCCCGCCCGGTGCGCTTGGCCTGGTAGAGCGCCTGATCAGCCGCCCGGATGAGCATGTCGGCGCTGGTGCCGTGCTGGGGAAAGACGGCCACGCCGAGCGATGCGGTCACCCGGGCCAGTGGTTGCCCCTGGTGTTCCACGGCCAGCCTCTGAATCGCCGCGCGGATCGTTTCGGTACGTAGCAGGGTAGCTTCCAGGGATGCGCCCGGCAGCACCAGCGTAAACTCCTCGCCGCCGTAGCGGCAGGCCAAATCTTCGCCCCGCGTGTGGGCCTGCAAGAAACTGCCCACCTCCCGCAGCAGCGTATCGCCCGCATCATGCCCGTAGGTGTCGTTAAAGCGTTTGAAGTGGTCAATATCCAGCATCACCACCGCAATCGGGTGCTCATAGCGTTCGGCGCGTTGCAGTTCGCGCGGCAGGGTTGCATCCAGGTAGCGCCGGTTATACAGTCCGGTGAGCGCATCGCGGATGGCCTGCTGCTGGAGTTGCTCGCGCAGGGTCAGGTTGGTCAGCGCCAGCGAGATCTGCCGGGCCACGATATCCGCCAGTTGCTGCCGGCGCCGGCACACCTCCGCATCGGGTGGCTTCGTATGCCGTAGTTGCAGCATGCCGAGCGTCTCACCGCGCACCAGCAGCGGCACGCAGAGCATCATTGCCCCATCGCCGTCTTTGATGTCCCGGCATATTGCGCCGCCGGCGGTGGTCAAGTTGCAGACCGGTTGCTGTAACGCCTGGCAGTCCGGCTGATCCAGGATGGCCGTAGCGGGTGCCGGCGTGCCCCACGCGGCAACACTATCAAACAGACGGCTCCCGGCGCGGCGCAGATAGAGCGCCCCGGCCTGGCCCGCGAACAGCTTTTCGGCACTGCCGGCAATCACTGCATAGGCTTCCGCCACGCCAGGACAGCTTTGCAGCAGGTCGCCCATCTGGTTAAGCAGCAGCACTTCCCGGTTGCGCTCCCGTAGCCATGCGTTAGCCTGGTGCAACTGTGCATTCGCACGCTGCAGTTGCAACTCAGCCTGTTTGCGCTCAGTGATATCTTGCGAAATAATCATGCCCGCGACAATCTTGCCCTGTTCGTCGCGCAACGATACGGGTTGCGTGCGATAGATCTGATCGCCGTAGTGCTGCTCAACTTCCTTTGGCGCGGTGCCGGCCAGCGTTGCACGATAGAGGGGTTCGCCAATTGCCGCAATATTCGGCGGGGTTGCTTCCCAGAGCGTTTTTCCCTCAAGCATGTCCGGGCGTATGCCCACACTCGCCAGTTGTTGCCCACCGGCCACCAGGTAGCGCAGGTCATGGTCAAACAGGAACACCACGCCATCGGGAAAATGTTCGACCAGCGTGCGGTAGCGTGCTTCGCTGGCGCGCAGGGCGTCTTCGGTCAGTTTGCGCTCGGTGATGTCAATATAGGCCATCTGCGCGCCGGGCCGGCCCTGATAGATGACACGGATAGCAAAGGCTTCCAGCCAGCGCACACTCCCACCTTTGTGCAGGATGCGAAAGGTGTAGTGCTGCGGCACGGTAGCCCCTGCCTGGCGTTCACGCGCGCGTTGCATGACCATGTCGCGGTCATCCGGGTGAATCGTGGCCGCAGCTTCCGCCGGGGACAACGCCAGCAGTTCATCTACGGTATAGCCGGTAATCTGTGCGGCGGCGGCATTGGCAAATACACAGTGGCCCTGCTGATGGATGGTCAATCCCTGTAAGGAGTTTTCCACCAGGATGCGGTAGGCCTCCTCGGCCAGTTTGCGCTCGGTGATGTCCTGAGCGACCCCCAGGATCTGACAGGGGTTCCCGGCATTGGTGCGCGAGAAGACCACTTCGCGGCTGAGCAGCCAGCGCCAGCTTCCATCCCGATGGCGCATCCGATACTCGATGGGGAGAATGACGCCGTCCGGCGCGCCGATCTGCATCGTCTGGTGCTGGAGGACGTGGGGCAGATCATCCGGGTGGAGCAGGGTTGGGAGCACCGCATCGCCCATGGCCTGCACTTCCTCGGAGGTATAGCCCAGCGACTCGCCGATCTGGCGATTGCTGTAGACGTTGCGCTGCAGGGTCAGATCGAAGATATACAGGATATCCGGCATGGTGTCGGCAATCTGCTGCACAAAGCGTTCACTGGCGCGCAGCGCCTCCTCGGCCTGCTTGCGCTCGGTGATGTCAATGGACACACCACCGATAGCGCTTTGTCCATTAATCTGCTGAATGGGGAACTTGGTTGTCATAAATACGGTAGTTCGGCCGTCTATCTCGGCCCGATCTTCAAAGACACATACCTCCTGTCGGGCGAGAACCTGGCGATCCTGGGCCTGAAAATACGCGGCTAGTTGCGGGGGAAGGAAGCTGCTAAATGGTTGTCCAATAACAACATCGGTTGGTACACCGAGATGGCGGCAATAGACCTGGTTCGCAAAAAGTACATGTCCGGCCTGATCGTGAATAAATGCCGGGCCGGGTAAATACTGCATAAACGCGACAAACCGTGCCTCGCTTGCGCGGAGGGCCTCCTCGGCCTGCTTGCGCTCGGTGATGTCGATATAGGCGACCTGGGTAGCCGCTCTGCCGCGGTAGGTCGTCAGACTGACCGCGACTTCTACCCGGCGGATCGTACCATCCTTGCGGATCAGGCGAATTTCATAGCTTGACGGCACGGACTGCCCCATCTGGCGCGCGCGGGTGTAGCCCATGACCTGCTCATGGTCATCCGGGTGGAGAATCTGATGGATAGTCTCAGGGGTGAATGCCAGTAACTCATCGCGGCTGTAGCCCACAATATCAACCATGGCCGGATTGACAAAGGCGAAGCGTCCCTCCTGGAAGAGAACCAGCCCCTGCAGCGAGTTTTCCACCAGCGTATGGTAGGCTTCCTCGGCCTGCACCCAGGCGGTGATGTCACCCCAGCCACTCCCCGGCGGCGCTGTAGACCGGACGGCAGGCATGACCGATCCAGCGCTGCTCACCATCGCGTGTGATGATGCGGAACTGGAGTTCACACGTCTGCGGCTGCCGCTGTTCATCATCCAGGTGCCGCGCCACCCGCTCACGGTCGTCCGGGTGAATGCAGCGCTCCAACAGCCCTGCATCGGCCTGGAACTCAGCCGGACGGTAGCCCGTGATGCGCTCACACGCCGGCGAGACGTAGCGCAGCGTTCCGGTG
>CAKZQX010000435.1 GCA_937141995.1 uncultured Chloroflexaceae bacterium
GGGACTCCCGCGCCGGGGCCGTAGCCCCATGACCAACCCTTCTCAGACAGTCTCTCAGCACCCACACTTACACATCAAGCGGTTCTGCCGGGTGCTTGCTCTCAATCTCGAGTGGCCGCGAGCAGTGAAACACCAGCCGACCATTCTCGACATCGATCTGGATCGTATCACCGGCGCGGAAGTTGCCCTTGAGCAGTTCCCGCGAGAGCGGTGTCTCGATCATGCGCTGCACCGTGCGGCGGAGTGGCCGCGCCCCGTAGACCGGGTTGTAGCCCTCGTTTGCCAGCAGTTCGCGGGCCTCCTTGGTCAACTGCAGTGACACCTGCTGGTCGCGCAGCCGGTCCATCAGCTCGCCCACCTGCAGATCCACAATGTGGACCAGATCCTCCATCGTCAGCGGATGGAACAGCACAATCTCATCGACACGGTTCAAGAACTCCGGTCGGAACGTCTGCTTGAGCGCATCGTCCACCTTGCGACGAGCTTCCTTGAGATCGATCTGCTTGTGGCTTTGCGGCGTGGTTGTCCCCGTTGCAAAGCCGATTGAGCCGCCCTGCAGATGCTCAGTGCCCGCATTACTCGTCATAATAATGATCGTATTGCGGAAATCAACCGTGTGTCCCTGACCATCGGTCAGCCGGCCATCGTCCAGGACTTGCAACAGCGCGTTAAACACATCCGGGTGGGCCTTCTCAATCTCATCAAAAAGCACCACCTGGTAAGGCCGCCGCCGGATACTCTCGGTCAACTGACCACCCTCGTCATAGCCGACATACCCCGGAGGCGCACCGATCAACCGGCTGACGGTGTGACGCTCCTGGAACTCGGTCATATCCACGCGGGTCATGGCCTCGTCGCTATCGAACATAAACTCGGCCAGGGCGCGCGCCAGTTCGGTCTTACCCACGCCGGTCGGCCCGACAAAGATAAAGCTGCCGATTGGCCGCCGGGGATCTTTCAGGCCGCTGCGGGCGCGGCGGATCGCGTCCGACAGCACTTCGATTGCCTCGTGCTGACCGATTACCCGCTCGTGCAGGCGCGCTTCCATCTCCACCAGCTTCTCGCGCTCAGTTTCGAGCATGCGGCTGACGGGAACGCCGGTCCAGCTTGCGATAATCTGCGCCACATCTTCCTCATCAACGGTTTCGTCAAGGTTGCTGCTCTTGAGCCATGCGGAGCGTTCCGCCTCAAACTCACGCTGCAACGCCAGATAGTTGGAACGAAGTAGTGCGGCCCGCTCATAGTCGCGCTTCGCGCCGGCTTCCTCCTCCTCGGCCTGGAGTCCTGACAGCGTGGCCTCTTTCTCTTTGAGCGCTTCCGGCATTGAGTAGATATCAATGCGCAGTTTGGCGCTGGCCTCGTCAATCAGATCAATCGCCTTGTCGGGCAGGAAGCGGTCACTGATGTAGCGGCTTGACAGCCGGGCCGCTGCCGTCAACGCATCATCACTAATTGTCAGCGCGTGATGCTCCTCATAGCGCTTGCGCAGGCCGCGCAGCATCTCAACTGCCGTTTCGACATCCGGCTCCTCAACAAAGACCGGGCTGAAGCGTCGTTCCAGCGCGGCATCCTTCTCGATATGCTTGCGATACTCATCAATCGTGGTAGCGCCGACCACCTGCACTTCACCACGGCTCAAGGCGGGCTTGAGCATATTGCTGGCATCAATGCTGCCGGCAGCAGCACCCGCGCCAACCACAGTATGCAGTTCGTCAATAAACAGGATTACCTGACCCTTGGCCGCGCGGACCTCGTCCATCACTGCCTTCAGGCGTTCTTCAAACTCACCCCGAAACTTACTCCCGGCAACCATACCCGCCAGGTCCAGCGACAGCAACCGGCGGTTGCGCAGCATCGACGGTACCTGACCATCAATGATCCGCTGGGCCAGACCCTCGGCGACAGCGGTTTTCCCAACGCCGGTTTCACCAACCAATACCGGGTTATTCTTGGTGCGCCGCGACAGAATACGGATAACCCGCGAGATCTCCGACTCGCGCCCGACAACCGGGTCCAGTTGCTCCAGGCGCGCCAGTTCGGTCAGGTCGGTACTATACTTCTCCAGAATTTCGTAGCGGCTCTCCGCACCCGGATCGTCCGAGCGCTGGCTACCCCGGATCTCCATCAAGATCTGATAGATCCGTTCCTGGTCAACCCCAAACCCATGGAGAATTCGAGCAGAGGCTCCTTCACGCTCACCACTAATGGCGATCAGCAGGTGATCCACGCCGACATACTGATCATTCAGCCGGTTGGCTTCGTCTTCGGCACGTTTGACCAGCCGTTGCGTGCGGGGAGTGACATAGACCTGATTGCCGTAGCCATACTGCCCATACACTTTGGGGGACTTCTCCAGTTCCCGCTCGATCTTCTGGGACAACATTTCCACATCTATATTCAAACGGGCAAGGGCACGGTTTGTCAGCCCCTCACGCTGACGCAGCATTGCCAGAAAAACATGTTCAACGTCAAGCTGCGTATGGTGCTGTTCTTGCATTATTTCCTGGGCTTCCTGGAAAGCCTCTTGTGCTTTATCTGTAAATCGTTCAAGTCGCATATTCTTATCCTCTATACCCTGGCACTGGTACATCGCACGCAGCACCAATGCTATTGCTCCCTCAACGGTGAAGGTAGTAATAGTATATCACAGAGTGTGAGGCGGTGAAGTCAGCCCGATATAAGATTTCTGTAAATGTTTGCGGCACTACCCATCTCCCCACTGCCGGTGTTACTGTTCATCAAATGTCTGTGCGGTTGTGATGACCTCGATCAGGAGCAGCAGGTCAGTTCTCCATCGTCATGATGACGCCACCATAGAGCAGCATCCAGACTGAGAGCGTACCAAGAATGGAGACCTTCAGATATCGGGCCATCGTGCCTCATCAGACCGCGTTGTGCCGGTTGCGCCGGAACTGCCCTGCGGCTCACCCCCTGAAGCCGGCATAACTCATACACATCGTGTAACGTTACAGGAGTTACGCGGTCACTGACCCGGAAGATAGTTCCGCCTCCGGCAGGGCGGAAGATTCCATTCTTTTGCACAAAAAATTTGCACACAGTGTAAATTTTTTGTGCAAAAGAATACAAACGTACCATGCTGCCGCAGGCGAATCGGGCCTTCATTGGGTTAAACACCCGGT
>CAKZQX010000436.1 GCA_937141995.1 uncultured Chloroflexaceae bacterium
GCAGGGGTACTCCAGCGCAAAGTGCTCCAGATTGCCGGTGAGAACTGCGCGGAGACCGGCGGCAAACTCCTGGGAACCTTCGCTGCTCGCACCGGCGGCCAGATCACACACCTGCAAATAGTTTACACCCTCGGCAACCGGGCTATTCACCGGAGGATTGGTTGCAGCAAAATCATTCCAGGCCTTGTTGACAGTGATGATTGTGCTGGTTGCATCCAGGACGGCAATATGGGCCGATAGGGCATCCAGGACGGCCTGCTTAAACTGTTCACTATGCTGAAGTGCCTCCTCAACCCGCTTGCGTCGGGTGATATCCTGAGACATCACCATACAGGCAAGAATGTTGCCGGCATCATCATAGACCGGCAGCGTGTGGACTTCATAGGCGCAGGTGCGATAGGTCGTTTCAAAGCTGGTGGTTGTGCCGGCAAGCGCGGCCCGACAGTGTGGGTCAAGCGTGGCACCCATTGCCGGCGGCAGTACCTCCCAGATGGTCCGGCCCGCTATCGCATCCGGGAAGAAGCCCATATTGTCCAACCCTGCGCCATCAACCAGGATATAGCGCAGGTCGTGGTCTAAGAGGGCAATCGCGCCATTGGGAAAATGACGAGCGATAATCCGATAGAGTGTTTCGCCGGGCGGCAGGATCTCGGGTTGAGGCCGGGATGGGGCATCAGTTGGTGAAGCAGACTCCCGTTCGGCTGCCAGTGCCGCTTCCAGTTCGGCAACTCGTTGCTTGAGGTGCGCGTTCTCGTGCTGTAGTGACTGCGCAGTTCTATGGCCCATAGTTTTATCCAGATGTCAATGGTTTTCCGGGGACCAGGCAGGGATGAAGTCTGAACGACGCCGTCCCTGCCTCTATGCTGTATATGCAATTGTGTTGTTGATCAGGATAAATCAGACAACATGTGCAGGAGCCGGGCAGTTCCTACCGGGTCTATCGTCCAATAGCATGCTACCGACCGACACACGCGCAAAGTAAAACGCTGGTCTACCTATGAGTATAACTGAATAATCCAGTTTATAACATCCGTAAATATACGTATTTCTTCACCGGCACTATTTTGTGTGCTGTGTATGACGGTTGGCGGCCGCTCACTGCTCGGCCGCAAAGCCATTCTGCTGTAACACATAGGCAATGCCACTCTGCAGATTGCTCAGGGTGACAATATCGCCCAGGTCGGCCCCCATGCCGACCAGCGTCTGGGCCACTTCGGGGCGAATGCCGGTCAGGACTACACGCGCCCCCAGCAGCTTGACTGCCTGGGCTGCCCGCACCAGCGCGCTGGCAACCTGCGTATCGACCATCTGGACGCCGGTAATGTCGAGAATGACCACTTCGGCCTGGTGCTCGGCCACACCTTCGAGGAGCGTCTCGAGAATCTGCTGCGCGCGACCGCTATCAATGCTGCCGATCAGCGGCATGGCGACTACCTCATCGGCCAGGGGAATCAGGGGAGTACTCAGCTCGCGCAGGGCGGCGCGCTGGACCTCGATCATCTGTTCTTGCAGCGCCATGCGTTCCGCTTCCGCGCGATGCTGCTCCGTCAGGTCACGCGCAATCCCCGCAATTGTCAGCAGGGAGCCATCGTGGTCACGGACGGCAAAAGAGGATGAGTGGGCCAGAAAGGTATTGCCATCTTTCCGTCGGTAGACCAAC
>CAKZQX010000437.1 GCA_937141995.1 uncultured Chloroflexaceae bacterium
GAGCGGGAGTGGGAGTTGATCCGCAAGCAGCGGAGCGATACGCTGCTGATGGAGATCGAGCGGGCGAAGAAGGAGCGGGATGCCCGCTTTGTTGAGGTACGGACGGCAATGAATAAGGCGCGCGAGGATGTGGCGCAGGTGTTGCAAGAGCGTGAAACCGAGGCGCAGAAGGTGCGCTGGGAGATCGAAGCAAAGGGCCAGGCCACGCTAAAGTCTGCCGCGAACGAGGCACGCGCACTCAAGCATCTGGGGAAAGCCTACAAGGACAACCGCGCCGTGTTGCAGTATGAACTGACGCTGCGCCGCCTGCAGGTCGCGGAGAAGCTGATGCAGAACGCGCCCCGACCGGTGCTGGTGAAGATGGAGGGTGGTGGCGACCAGTCGGCATTATCGACGTTGATCCTGGCGCAACTGCTGCCCACGATGGTGCATTCGACCGTGCCGACGGAAGTTGTCGGTAATGGAAATGGGAGCGCCCATCATGGACAGCGCCCCGAGATAACCGCTCAGTCCGCACAGATGTTACAAGGATTGCTTAATCAGGCTGGACAGCGCGGTCAGCAATAGATCAATAACGTACGTTACCGGTGTTACGCGGTTGCTCGTTCAAACTGGACGTTTGATCCAGTGGAAGCCAGATTCGCCTCCGGCAGCATGGTACGGTTTGATCTTTTCCACACAACATTTGCACAAAGTGCAAATGTTGTGTGGAAAACAAGAAAATCTTCCGCCCTGCCGGAGGCGAAATTTCCTTTTGGGTACGCAACCGCGTAACTTGTGTCAATAATAGGAGTGACGCAGTCCTTGACCTGGACGCTCATGTCGCCTCCGGCAGGGCGGAAGAAGCCATCTTTTGTCACAAACCTGTTGCACAGAGTGCAACAGGTTTGTGACAAAGATAAAAAAGTACCATGCTGACGCAGGCGAATCAGACTTCCATCGGGTGAAACGCCCGGTTTGCATGCTCACCGCGTAACTCCTGTCAATAAGAAGAAGCTGTCATCAGCATTGTGCTGCAACAGCGCCCGCATGGTTAAACCATGCGGGCGCGCTGTTTTTGTCAGAAATGGACGGTTCGGCGTTAGCTCTTCTTGGGCTTGTCCTGCCACTCCGGGTCGCGGTTACGGTTGCGCTGGGGGGGATAGGGATCAGTGGGCAGACTGCCGCGTGACTCAGTGTTGCGCTGGTACAACGAGGTGTCATCGGCGGGAGGCGAGTCATACCCGGTTGCACCGTCGCCCGCGCCCGTCTCAAAAGATGTATTAAATGCGCTTGATAGCTGCTTCTGAGACGACTGGCCTTGCTGCTGCCCCAGCTTCTGCTCAATGGCGGCGATCAGGTTGTCATAGGAAGTGGCGAATTTCTTGACGCCTTCATCCTCAAGTTGCTGCGTGACGGCGTCATAGTTGATGCCTTCTTCCTTGAGGAGGGACAGAACGGCCAGGGCATCGTTGATATGCTCATCAATCGTGCGCCGTACTTCGCCATGATCCTGTAGTGCTTCCAGGGTCTGCGGCGGCAGTGAGTTGATTGTGTCCGGGCCAATGAGTGACTCAACATAGTAGACATCGCGGTAGTCCGGGTTCTTGGTGCTGGTACTGGCCCAGAGTACCCGCTGTGGACGCGCGCCATGTTGCTTGAGTTGCTGGAAGCGCTCGCTGCTGAAGACTTCCTGGAAGCGCGCATAGGCGGCTTTGGCATTGGCGACAGCCGCTTTCCCGCGCAGCGACTGCAACCGCTCCTGGCGAGCGGCATCGCCATTGGCCTGCGCGATCTTCTCGTCAAGCAGGTTATCAACCAGGGTATCAACGCGGCTCACGAAGAATGATGCAACGGAGGCGATCCGATCAATCGGCCGGCCCTGTGACTGGCGTTCCTCCAGCGCTTCGATGTAGCTCCACATCACGCGCTCGTGATTCTCCAGTGAGAAGAGCAGCGTGATGTTGATGTTCAGCCCCTCGCGCAGCAACTGCTCAACGGCGGGAATACCCGCTTCGGTGCCGGGCACCTTGACCATCAGGTTAGGACGGTCTACCGCCTGCCAGAGCCGCCGCGCCTCGGAAATCGTGGCATCAGTTTTGTGGGCCAGGTCAGGCGCTACCTCAATCGAGACAAAGCCATCCTGCCCGTTCGTGCGCTCATAGAGCGGCAGAAAGCGGTCGCAAGCCTCCTGAATATCGGTAATCTCCAGCTTCTCGAAGATTGTACCGGCGTCGTGTCCATCCTGCGCCAGCGCCTGGATCTGCTCATCATAATCACTGCCGGCGGAGATGGCCTGCTCAAAGATGGTCGGGTTGGAGGTCATCCCCCGGATGCCATCCTGCTCGATCATCTGCTGAAGTTCGCCACTCCGTACCAGCGAACGGGTAATGTAGTCGAGCCAGATACTCTGTCCTGCCTCGAGGATGGCCGCCGGCGGATTGGTCTGGGTCTGCTGAGCACCTGATGTATTTGTTGTTGTCATTGTTGTTACTCCTTTCTCACCGTTGGTTGCTTCTATGGAAGCATAACGAACCGTCACGTTGTGTGAGTTTGTCTACAGAGAGAACAGACAAACACAGAACAAACCAGTTGTCTGATAACGGTGCGTCGGGTGCGCTTTGTTCTGTGTTCGCTATAACCCTGTCGTGCGATTCGGGCGTATGTGTATAAAGCAGTCAGTCATGATCTCCGTCGCAAGATACGTGCCGGCGGAGTAGGGCTGCTCCCGCCGCGTTCACTGCTTCGGGAATAACCGCTACGCACACTTCGGCAACTACTCGAGCGGGAAGTCGGCGGAGGTCCAGGCACTCATGCTGCCGGGGATGTTGTAGACCTCCTGGAAGCCATGCCGCTGGAGGATGCTGGCGGCCATGCCGGCGCGGAAGCCGCTACCGCAGTAGGTCGCCACCGGTTGCTGCCGATCCAGTAGCTCCAGGCGTTCCTCGACGTAGGGCAGGTAGATGTGCTGTGCGGCGGGGATGTGCCCCTGCTCCCACTCGCTATCGCTACGCACATCGAGGATCTGCATTCCGCGCCGCGCCTTGAGTTGCTCGCGTAGTTCGTGGATGCTGACCTGGGGCGTACGGGCAAAGATCGCTCCGGCCTCAAACCAGGTGCGCATCCCCTGGCGCAGGTAGCCGACGATGTTGTCATACCCGATCCGCCGCAGATGCCGGTGGGCCGTATCGATCTCTGCTGCGTCACCGAGAACCAGCAGAATGCGCTGCTCCGGTTGCAGCAGCCAGCCGACCCACATCGGGAAGGCATCCCGCAGCGGAATGTTGATCGCTCCCGGAATGTGCCCACCGCCGAAGGCGGCCAGTTCACGCGTGTCCACGACAATGGTGCCGGGCTGGTCGATCTGCTCACGGAAGGCGGCAACATCAAGCGCCGGCAGGTGCGGCAGGTAGCCAAGCAGGGCCGGTCCCTCGGCGTTGATCTTTTTCATGAAGGGGTAGTAACGTGGCGCGGGTGAGAGTGATCCCAGCACCTGCCGGGCAAACTCATCCACGTTACGCGCCTGGAAAATGCCGTTGTGGCGGCGCTCATAGCCAATGGTGCTGGTAGGCCGGTCACCGATGCCGGCACCACAGGGCGAGCCTTCGCCGTGGGCCGGGTAGATGATAATCTCGTCGCCCAGCTTGAGCAGCTTGTTGTGCAGCGAGTGGTACAACTGCCGGGTCAACTGCTCCTCAGTGTCTTCGCCCAGCAGATCGGGGCGGCCAACTTCACCCGCGAAGAGGGTGTCGCCCGTAAAAACACCCCAATTTGCCGGGGCTCCCAGACCGCCACGCACTATGAAGGAGACATGCTCCGGCGTATGGCCGGGGGTGTGCAGCACTTCCAGCGTGAGCGGGCCAAGTTCCAGCGTATCACCCTCATGCAGGGGGCGGTAGTCAAACCCATAGTCATCGGATGCGCCGCCATAGATCGGCGCGCCGGTCTGGGCGGCCAGGTCGCGGCTACCCGAAACAAAATCGGCGTGAATATGCGTCTCCAGGATATGGGTGATCCGCACGCCATTCGCCTGGGCTATCTCAAGATAAACCTCAACATCGCGGCGGGGGTCGATCACGGCGCAGATGCCGGTATGTTCATCGCCGATAACATACGAGAAATGCGAAACTCCTTCGGATTTAACTGTTTCAAAAAGCATTGCTATGTATCCTTTCTTCTCTCCACCGCTAAAAACCGTTCTCCCGCAGGCGGCAATCCTGCGGGAGATGTATGTTCAGGAGTGATGAAATGGGCGGCGACCCGGCAATTTAGCGACTCCGGGACAGGGCAGTGTCAATCGCGTTGGCGGTATGCTCGGCCTGCGTCGGGTCGGAGAGATGCAGCATTGCCGTCTGGCCGTCCTTGTGCTTCATGCGGATGGTGTAGCGCGTCCGCACCGTGACCATCAGCACAATGCCGGCGATGATCAAGGCGATCCCACCGATTAGCGGAGTCAGCAGCAGTCCCTGCCAGACCAGGTAGCCCGCGATAGTAATCACAATGCCCAGAGCAAGCAGCGCAATGCCATAGCTGCGCCGCAGAATGGGCGGATCGAGTGCTACCGCATCGATGTCGCTGGTGTTGTAAGTGCGGTCCTCCGCGATAACTTTATCCTCAGTAACCAGAATATTCTCGTGGCGGTGCAGTACATTCTCGCTGGTTACGGTCATTATGAAACCCTCCGTTCTAGTAGTTCACACTTGTGTCAGAGACTGTCTGAAAAGGTGGTTCGCGTCGGTCACACGTCCATGATGGTTGCACTGATACCGGACAGCGTCCCAGGAGTCCCGGCTTCAGCCGGTGTTCGGACGGAACCGGCTGAAGCCGGGACTCCCGTGCTGGGGCCGTGCGGGAGCGATCTCCATCCATCTCCCCCTATCCAGACTCTTGTTCACGAGCGCTCTCGCATGACGGGTGGGACGGGGTGCCAGATCAACATCCCCATGACAAACCCTTTTCAGACAGTCTCTCAGGCTCACTTACTCAGCGGGGATGCAGGATGGTGAGGATTGATGATGTATATGGGCAACATGATCCTGCCCCGACGTGCGCCATTTTGCCTTGTTGTTAGTCCAGCAAGATGTGTGCCGGCCGCAGATTCGCCCATACTAACGCCATCGACTGCCGGCACGTATCTTGCTGCTTCGTAGGACAAATAGATCATAGTGCGAATGTTTCCGGTCGTGAAGGAATGAAGGAAAAGAGGTATAGAGCATGAAGACAGTCATCGGACTCTTTGAGTCACAGCAGCAGGCCGAACAGGCCAGCAACAATCTGCATGATCTGGGCTTTGCCCGTGAAGATATAGGCGTCGTGGCGCGCGACACTGTCGTCAAGGAGCGTGAGGTCGGGCAGGAGGAGCGCCCGATTGCCGGCGGCGTAGGTAGTGGCGCGGTTGGCGGCACTGCCGTCGGCGGTCTGGGTGGGCTGCTGGTTGGCCTGGGGACGGTTGTTATTCCCGGCATTGGTCCGGCGGTCGCGGCGGGCACGCTGCTTACGACTGTGGGAACAACCGCAGCCGGTGCGGGTATTGGCGCGGCGGCCGGTGGCCTGATCGGCGCGCTGGTCGGATCGGGTGTCCCGGAGGAGGATGCGCAGATCTACAGCGAGGGCGTGAAGCAGGGTGGCATCCTCGTCACTGTTCAGGCTGATGATGAGCGGTCTGATGCGGCCAGTGATGTGATGCAGCGCGCTGAGGCGGTTGATATCAAAAAGCAGCGCGAGGGGTAGTACGGTTGGATTTGGTACGGCATACGGACGCGCTTCTACTGGTCTTCAGGGAGGATGGCAAAATCACCCGGTTCCGGGGCTACTACGATACGCGCCAGATCAGCCGGAAGGTTGGCGGGGCGACGTAGCATTGCCACGGGTTCTGCCGCAATACGGTGCGCTATAACTGCCTCCAGGTTCTACACCTGGGGGCAGTTGTGTATGGGGCAGTGGCATACAACTTGCTGCGCTTGCTGTGATAGTACTACTGTTATTGACACACGTTACGCGGTGTGCGTTCAAACGGATCGTTTGCTCTCGATAACGGCGTATTGCGCCTGCGGCAGCCTGATACGTTTTTTGTGAACAAGATGACCCCTTTCCGTCTTTTTGGGAAACATGTGGCTCGGAGAGCCACATGTTTCCCAAAAAGGATATTGTTTTTCGCCCTGCCGGAGGCGAATCAGTGCATCAGGGTAGAACACCGCGTAACGCGTGTCAATAACACGCGTTACGCGGTGCGCGTTCAAACGGGATGTTTGACCAGGGAGAAGCTAGATTCGCCTGCGGCAGCATGGTACGCTTTTTTGTGAAAAAGAGCTGGTCTCTTCCGCCCCGCCGGAGGCTGACATACCTTCCGGGTCAGTGACCGCGTAACGCGCGTTATTGACACGACTTAGCGGTGGGAGTTTAGAGACTGTCTGAAAAGATGATTCACGTCGGTCCCACGGCATGCTGGGTGCCCTGCGACACCGGACAGCGCCCCAGGAGTCCCGGCTTCAGAGCCGGGCGGGAGCGCTCTCCATATCCGGACTCATTGTTTCATGATCGCTCCCGCATGACGGCCAATGCTGACATGTAGAGAACCAAGAACAAAGGAACCAAGAACAAAGGAACTCAGAACAAAACGTCTTGTGTGCCCACCGCGTAAGTCGTGTTATTCAAATCAAACGGTGTCGCCACCCGCGTGTATGACCGCGTATGTACAGATGAGGAACAATGTGATGTTTAGATCTGAAGTTGTTGTCGGGCTGATCCTGGCAGTTGCTGTATCCGTGTTGTGGCCGGGGGCAGTTGTCCGGGCACAAGCGCCCGATTTCTTTATCGATATCCAGCCGAATGTCGGACCGCCCGGCACCACCGTGACGATTACCGGGCGGGATGCGCCGCCCAATACGCCGATTCAGGTGCTCTTTGCGCCCTTCACCGATCCGGCGCAGTGCCGCCTGGGACGCGGGGCCGATCTGGTTGCCGAAATCACCTCCGACCGGAATGGGAGTTTTGTGGCAACGCATCTGACCGGCCGGTTAAGCGGAGAGCATGCGGGTAACAGTTATGTGGCCCGCGTGAATACCGGACCGACGCCGCGCCCCGCGTCGGATATCGAGTGCTTTACTTTTGGTGCAACCGACGGGCAATACTTCCCGGAGACCGGCCATGTGTTGAAGGGCCGTTTCCAGGAGTACTGGCGGGAGAACGGCGGGCTGGCGGTCTTTGGCTACCCGCTCACCGATGAGTTTCAGCAGGATGGCCGCATCACGCAATATTTTGAGCGGGCGCGCTTTGAGTTCTTCCCGGAGAATCAACCGCCCTACGATGTGCTGCTGGGGCGGCTGGGCGTGGTGCTCCTGGAGCGCGACGGGGTGAACTGGCGCGAACAGCCGACCGCACCCGGTCCCGCGACGGGCTGCCTCTATTTTGAGGAAACGCAGCACAACCTCTGTAATCAGCAGCGCGGGACGGGCTTCCTGAACTATTGGCAGAACAACGGGCTGGAGTTTGATGGACAGCCGGGGAGTTCCTACCGCGAGAGTCTGGCGCTGTTTGGTCTCCCAATCACGGAGCCGTATCAGTACACCAATGAGTCGGGCGACACGGTGCAGGTGCAGTGGTTTGAGCGGGCGCGTTTCGAGTGGCACCCCGATAACCCGGAGCAGTACCGGGTGCTGCTGGGGCGACTCGGCGCGGTGCTGGTAGAGGCCGGTGCCGGGCCGTAACCGGCCAGGAGCGCAACCCGGTCGCCCTGGGATAGTCCGGCATGGGCGAAGCCGTTCGCTAGGCGCTGCACATGGTCCCCCAGTTCGGCATAGGTCCAGCAGGTCATGCCTTCCTTCTGGAGCGCCAGGATTACCGGATGTTCTCCCCGTCCGGCAAAGGTATTGATCAATTCTGGCAGGGTGTGCAATTCTTGCATAGTTCACTTCCTCATATTTGCATGTAGTGACAGGAGTTACGCGGTTGACATGCAAACCGGACGTTTGACCCGATGGAAGCC
>CAKZQX010000438.1 GCA_937141995.1 uncultured Chloroflexaceae bacterium
CGGGTGGTTGGCCCGGTTGCGGCGGCAGGTGTGTCTTCCGGTGTAGTAGCTTCGGCAGGAGCGGACTGCTCCGGCACGGATGGCTCCGGCGGCGGGGGTGTGCCGGGAACATGCAATTTATTGATCGCCCGCTCCACGGCTTCCAGTGCTTCGGAGACGCCCTCGGTGGCGGCCCGGCGGGCCTGCTCCTTGATCCGCTCCAGTCGCTCCGGGTCAAACCACCACTCCCGGTCATTGAAGCGCACATGCATCCGGGGATTATCGGCATCGGTTGCGGCCTGCTGCCGGGCATGCTTTTCAGCCT
Source organism: uncultured Chloroflexaceae bacterium (assembly GCA_937141995.1). Classification (GTDB taxonomy): domain Bacteria; phylum Chloroflexota; class Chloroflexia; order Chloroflexales; family Chloroflexaceae; genus CAKZQX01. The sequence continues at coordinate 305 of CAKZQX010000438.1, forward strand.
GCTTATAGGCCCGGCGCGCATGCCGTCCGGCGCGCTGCTGCATGCGGTGCGCCCGCCGCCGGGCTTTGCGGGACTGCCGTGTCCAGTCTTCCCAGGGTGGCGTCTCCGTACCTTTGCCACCAAAGAGCGAACCTAGCTCCAGTCCCAGATCCTGCCCCAGTTTGCCCATCTCGCGCCCCAGATCCTGCCCCAGTTTGCCCATCTCCCGGCCAAACTCGCCGATCTCGCGCTCAACATCGGACCAGAGACCGCTGCTGCTCCGTGGACTATCCGAACTGCGCAGCAGCAGGTTGCCCGCTACCGTCAGCTCAAGCCGCGCCGCGCCGGTACCATAGGCCAGGTTGACCATTTTGCCCTCGCCCTGCGCGGCTGCGCCATAGCCACTTACCTCGCCGCCAACCGTTGCCTGCAGATGCAGGTTCGGGTTGTCGGGCAGAGTAATCTCGGCATCGCCGTTCACATTCAGGCGGGCATGGCTATCGGGCGGGAAGGGCGCGCGCAACTCCAGATCGCTGCCGATGCTGCCAATAGCGATTGTGCCATGTACATCCTGGATTTCGACATCGACGCCAATCTCACCCACCTGCAGACTGGTACCGATGTCGGTAAAACCGGCATCACGCCCAATCCGCACAACCTGCACATCTTCCCGGATGTTGCTCAGGTCACAGTCGCCGCCGACATCACTGACGTGCAGGCGGGTCGCGCCGTCTACCTCCAGATCGCCGCCAATTGTGTTGATTGTAATCTCGGCAGTACTACTCTGCAGCTCACAGTTACGCCCGACGCTGCCACAACGCAGCGCTGTTGCCAACCGCTCGATCTCCAGATCACCGCCAACTGAGCCAACCACGAGCGTTTCAACCCGGTTGGCCATCAGATCGGCCGCAACGGCTTCAATCTCGGCGCGGGTAACATGGGTCAGCGTCACATCGCCGCCAATCCCCCCGCGTGCCAGCAGCGTTGGCGTATGCGCCACATCCAGATCTGCCGCTGCCCCGGTCAACTCAACCGTCTCGGCAATATGCTTCAACTGAATATCGCCGCTTACGTTGGTCAGATCAACCCGGCGCACACCCTCAATTCGGACGTGGCCCTCCAGATCCGACACGCTTATCTCAGTATTGGTGGGGACACGCAGTTCCAGGTCATCAGCACAACCCACGATTGTTAATGTGTCACCCTCGAAGTAGCGTTCCTGCATCTCGGTATCTGTGTCGAGGCGCAACGTGGGCATATCCCAGGCCCGCACCCGCAGGTCGCCGCACACCTGGTTAATAATTACCCGGGGCTCGGCACCGGCGGGAAATATTTGTTCCGTCATTGTTTTATTCTCCTCGCGCGTTATTCGACAAAAATCTCCAACCGCTCGCCCTCTTCCATGTCGTGCAGATCGAGCAGGCGGCCCACACTACCGCCGACGATGGCCCGCAGCAACTCATCAAGCGCGGCAGCACTGAGTTGGGGTGCCAGCCGCAACCCCAGCCGTATGCCAACCTGGATCAGCCCGACAGGAATTGTCACATTGATTTTGATCCGGCTGGTTGCCAGATCGGTGACACGCACCCGCACCATCCGGTTACGCGTACGGGTTTGCTCCTCGGTTAGCGCATCGAGGAGTTGCGCCGCTTCCTGGGCCGTCACCTGGCCGGATGCAACCATCTGCAGAATGCGGTCACGCGCATCATTCGTCACGGTCGTGCCCCTGCTCCTTCAGCAAGCGCATGGCTTCTTCGACACTAATCTCCTTTGCCGCCAACCGCCCGAGCACTTCGCGGCGGTCAGGGTGGGTACGCTCGGCAGGTTCCGGGGCACCACCCAGCGTGGTGACAATCGCATCCAGGCGGTTACGCGCCGTGTTGTAGGCAATCTTGAGGTCGCCGGCAACACCATTAATATTGCCGCGATTCTTGACCAGCAGTTCGACAAACTCCAGTTGTTCGCGGGTAAGGCGGCCAAGCCACCCCAGGTTAAACTGTCCCTCAATGACAATACCGCTTTCAGGGCATTCCAACCGGGTGACAATCAGTTCGCCACCGCTCACCGGGTCACGGGTAATAAGTTGATGCATAATGTACCTTCTGCTTGCAAGATGTCGGAATCAGGCACACCGGCCGCTTCCCGGAAGGTCATCATTCATCTGGGACGCGGCCGGCGACGGTCTCAGTCGCACATAAAAAATAATAGCCGAAGCGCCGGAAAGTGTCAATAGAAATAGCAAAAACCCCCAGACTTCTGGTGATTTATGCCACTCCGGTTGGTAGAAGAGCAAGAACGGGGCCATGCTGTTACTCCGACGTAACCCATCATGCTACACTGCACCATAGACGTGGTGCCGGTGGAGCGTCATTCCTGTATAACTACCAGTTACACTCCTGGCACCCTGTTGATACAAAGGCCGTCGGATCTCTCCGGCGGCCTTTGGTGTGTCCTCCGAACAATGCATTGGAGTGTTACTGCCCTGTAACCCGCGCTGTTATAATGAACCCCATACATTGTGGTGTTGGCGTAAAATTGAAATGTACTATCAGCCAACCCGCTGTACCTTCCTTACCTGCACGAAGGTCGCCTCCTCCAGCGGCCTTCTTGTGGGGATTTGTGCTGTCCGGGTCTTTACAAGACCGGGCTTGCGGTGTATAATAGTTGCGGTGGCAAGGCAGGGCCACCACAACAAACCGGGTTAATATCCGGTGCCAATTGTAGAAAGTAGACTTCTTGCGAAGCTATGCTGCTTCGCTTAATACAAAAACATCCCCAACTGCCTAGATTGAATCCCTCTCCCTTTTCCCTGTGACAAACAGCGAAATCCGTTGGGGAACGGACAAGACTCAGACGGCGCATTCGTGAGGCGCTGGTTATGATAGAACGCAGGATGCGTTCGCTATCTGAGTACGACTACGGCGTAGGAGGCGGTTCGTCCGATACGACGATGTACCGGAGGTGTGCTTTGGAGGATCAAGAGCGCAGGTACACGTTCTGACGTATGTCTCTATGAAAAGGAAGGTGCAAATGATGAACGAGAATACAACTCTACTCAACACATGGATGGGTACATCCCATGGCTATCCGGTTCGTGTCGAAGAACATTGGAACAACCTCTCTTACATCATCGAGTTTTATGATGCCAGTGAGCAGGGGAATGGGCGCTGCATTACCCGCAATCCAATCACGGGTGACGAGTTATCGCTGGAGAATGTTCAGCCGGAAAATACATCAATAACCGCGTAAGTCGGCACTGATGGAGGAGTTGCCGGCGCCTCACGAATGTATCGTTCGGGGATGCTGAGACGATACACCCGTTTCATCCAATATTCGACGAAGCCGCTGCGAGTGCAGCGGCTTTCTTTTTGCCATGGATAACCAGATGACTGGAGTGATGCAATTCTCCGTGAGCGGGTGTCTTTCGCCTCCGGCAGGGCGGAACACGGCGTTGCTGCAATCAAACGGCTGATTTGAACGCCTATCTTTCGTGAACAAGAAACAGAACGTACCACGCTGCCGCAGGCGCATCAGGCTTTCATTGGATGAAACCTCCGGTTTGAAGGTCCACCGCGTAACTCCTGTCAATGAAAAGAGCCGTTGCGCCATTGCAACGGCCTGGTCACAGGGAAAGTTTCAGAATCAGGCTTACTTGCCGTTCTTGTTGTGGCGTGCTTCCCGGCGCATCTTCGCCTCGATCAGCGCCAGCACTTCATCCGGAGTTGATGAAGTCAAGGCTGCGGCCTGGGACAGCGGCAGGCTGCTCGGATCAATGTGATAGTGATGCAATACCTCACCCGCAAGCCGGGTGCGTGCAGCCGTCTCGTTTACCGTCTTGTGCTCATTCTGAATACCACTCATGTCTTCCTCCTTATATCCTCTGTAAATTCTTGTCTTTGCCGGAACAACTACAATCCAGCTTTACGTTGTATTATCACGGGTTCCCGCTGGTTGCGTGCTTGCACAGCATCCGTGCTGCGCTGACATTGATATAATACCACATCATTTGGACAAAATCAACAAATATCCTGGTACTTTAGTTGTACTTTTTGTACAAATCGCATAGGTCGCTGTGCGCACATCAGGATGGTTGCCGCCACAGTCTCCGCTATGCCCTGGTCACGCTCTGGCGTCTGGCGCAGGAAACGAGTACAATACGCGCATCATACTGACACAACTTACGCGGTGGGTACTCAGACCAGGCGTTTGACCAGATGAAAGTCAGCTTCGCCTGCGGCAGCGTGGTACTTTTTCTCTCTTTTTCCAAAAAGGATGTCCTGTTCTACCCTGCCGGAGGCAATATCCGCTTCCGTGGAAGAGACTGTATAAGTCGTGTTACTGATTACAGAGGTTAGTAAACACACCCGACCAGGTCAGGAAAGGAACTGCTATGCCGGTTGCAGCACGCGATAACGTGACACTGGCTTGTGCGAATCACGGCACAGGTGCGCCCCTGCTACTGCTCCACGGGGCGATGGTCTCCCGGCGCTACTGGCAACCCCAGGTTGACCATTTTGCCCGACGCTATCGGGTGATCACCTGCGACCTGCGCGGCCACGGTGAGTCACCGGTATCCGCCGATGATTACTCTGTTGCGCAGTTTACCCGCGATATTGTAGACCTGCTGGATCACCTGGAACTGGAGCGGGTGGTCTGCTGTGGGCACTCGCTGGGGGGGATGGTTGCACAGGAACTGGCGATCAGTTACCCGGAACGGGTCTATGCGCTGGTGCTGGCAGATACCTGGCACTACCCGCGTGGCATGCCCTGGGAGCCGTTTCCTTTTCGTACAGTGGCGCTCAAGTGGATGCTGCACATATGGCCGGTTTCACAACTTGCGCAGATGATGGTTCAGGGGTTAGGAGCGTTTAACCCGGATATACGGCCCTATCTTGAGACGGAGCTACAGCAGCAAATTCAGGACCGCGCGAATTTCTTGAAGATCTGGGATGCGGCTATTGATTTCGATAGTACGTCTCGACTGTCGGCGATTGCCTGTCCAACGCTGATTTTGATGAGCGCGCACTTCCTCTACACCTACACTCAGGCGCTCGATATGCGCCGCCGAATTGCTAACGCCGAGATGGTCATGATTCCGCGTGCGGGGCATCTGCTTAATCTGGATAACCCGGAGGCGTTTAACACCACGCTGGAGAAGTTCCTGGAGCGGGTCGCATGGTAGAGAAGAAACAATGTGACGTGGGCACGAAGAACCCCCGCCGGTTACTCACGGTCAGAATCCGACTCGGGAGCGGACCGGCGGGGGCGTTGCCGATGTATCGCCAGACCGTTCATGCGTATCCCCGTGCCGGTTTTTTCTGCGGTTATACCTGGGCATAGCTGTACTGCCGACTCTGCGCCAGATCGCGCAGCGTGTCAAGTTCGTTGTCGTTCAGGTCATCCGGCAGAACTAGCTTGACCCTGGCGTACAGGTCGCCCCGTTCGGCTGGATTATCCAGTCGGGGCATGCCTTTCTTGCGCAGGCGAAAGATCTTGTCGGCCTGGGTGCGAGGCGGAATCTTCAGTTTTACGGTGCCGTCCAGTGTCTGGACGCGCGCCTCACCACCGATTGCCGCGGTGTAGATATCGACCGGCACCTCGGTATGCAGATCGTGGCTCTCGCGCACAAACTGCGGATGGGGCAGCACCTCAATCACCAGGTAGAGATCGCCCGCCAGTCCACCGGCAAGCCCCGGCCGGCCCCGGCCGGACAGCCGAATGCGCGAGTTGGTTTGCACACCCGGCGGAATGCGGGCCTCGATTCGCTGCTCCCCCACATGGATCATGCGGCTGGTGCCATGCAACGCTTCCTCCAGCGTAACCTCGACCAGCGTTTCGACATCGCGGCCGCGGTGCGGACGTGGTTCCGCGGTAGGCCCACCCTGCCCAAACATTGAGCCGAAGATATCGGCAAAGGGTGCGCCCCCGCCAAACAGTTCTTCGAGGTCTTCCGGCGAGAGGTTGCCGGTTGAGTAGACCCGACTGCCCGCGCCATCTGCGCCATTCGGCCAGCCATAACCGGCGTTTGCGCCGCCGTTGTGCTGCCATTGCCGGTATTGCCGGCGTAGCGTGTCATACTGTTTGCGCTTTTCCGGGTCGCCCAGCGTCTGGTAGGCCTCGTTGATCGCTTTGAAGCGCGCTTCGGCCTGCTGATCGCCGGGTTTGACATCCGGGTGGTTCTCGCGCGCCAGTTTGCGGTAAGCCTGCTTGATCGCTTTATCGCCGGCATCGGGCTTTACCCCAAGCTCGGCATAGTAGTCTCTAATTTCCATAGCTGTGATCCGTAATCCGTAGTCTGTATCCCGTAATCGATAGTCACTCATTCACATGCGTTACGCGGTGGTTCATCAAACCGGGCGTTTCACCCGGTGAACGGCAGAATCG
>CAKZQX010000439.1 GCA_937141995.1 uncultured Chloroflexaceae bacterium
CGGCTCCTTTTATCGTCAACTGGCTGGATCAGCCCCTGGAGCGCCCCCCACGCCCCATCAAACCCGCAGATAGCGAGCTGCTACGCCGCATCGCACGGGCAACCTGGGCCTACTTCGAGCAGTTTGTCACCGAGAAGGGCAATTATCTCGCGCCCGATAACTACCAGGAGACACCCCAGCCGGTGATTGCCTACCGTGCTTCGCCGACGAATATTGGCCTCCAGTTGCAGGCGGATCTCGCCGCCCGCGATTTTGGCTATATCGGCATGCTGGATCTGACTGAGCGTACCGAGCATGTGTTTGCAACAATGGAGCGGATGGACCACTACCGGGGGCACCTGCTGAACTGGTACGATACGCAAACGCTCGATCCCTTGCCACCCGCCTATGTCTCCACGGTGGATAGCGGCAACCTGGCCGGCAGCCTGCTCTGCCTGCGCCAGGGGTATATCACCCTGCGCGATGAGCCGATTATCGGGCCGCAGGTCTGCGCCGGACTACGCGATACGCTGGACCTGATTACGGAACGCCTGCCGGCGGAGGAGACCGCCACAGCGCAGGCCGTCATGAACCTGACCCACATGCTGGATGCGCCCCCACAGACAGTGGGTGCTTACCGCCGGTTGCTGCACCAGTTTGAGCAGTGGACCAGCACAACCGAAATCGCGGAACCGGCCGCTGCCTGGGTTGCCGGGCTGCGCCGGCAGGTCCACAGTCTGCTGAAGGATCTCGATGCGTTGCTCCCCGACCTGCGCTTCCAGGATGGGGATATCCCTGATGACAATGGGATCGCGCTGTTTGATCCGGCCCTGACCAGCTACTACCGCTGGGAGGACGAGTCACCACCGACCTTGATGCACCTGCGACAACGCCTTGGCGACGCCCTGAGCATGCTCGACCCGCAGCAGACGCCACAGCCGTTGTACAGCCAACTGGAGTGTCTCCATGGACATGTGCAACATCTGCTTGACCGCCAGACCGCGCTGATCAATATGGCGGCGGCGGCGGTGCAGGCGATGGATTTTACCATCCTGTTTGATGATAAGCGTCATATTTTCTCGATTGGCTACAGCGTGGCCGAGGGCCGCCGGGACAACTCCTACTATGATCTGCTGGCCTCCGAGTCGCGCCTGGCAAGTTTCCTGGCGATTGCCAAAGGCGATGTACCGCAGGAGCACTGGTTCTACCTGGGACGCTCGTTTCTCCCCGTCGACTCCCGTAGCGTTCTGGCCTCCTGGAGTGGGACCATGTTTGAGTACTTGATGCCTCTGCTGGTCATGCGGAACTACCCGGAAACACTGCTGGCGGAAACCTATCGCGCTGCCGTCGCGCGGCAGATGGCCTATGGCCGGGAGCAGCGGATACCCTGGGGCATCTCTGAGTCGGCCTACAACCTGCGCGACATGCATATGAACTACCAGTACCACGCCTTCGGTGTGCCGGGCCTGGGGCTTAAGAGTGGATTGGGGCGCGATCTGGTGATTGCACCCTATGCCACGGTGCTGGCCCTGCCGGTGGAGCCACGCGCCGCTCTCGCCAATCTCAAAACATTGATCGCGGATGGTGTCTGGGGGGCGTATGGCCTCTATGAGGCGGTGGATTATACCGCCGAGCGGCTCCCGCCTGGCGAGCAGCGCGCCATCATCAACTCATTTATGGTCCATCATCAGGGCATGAGTCTGCTGGCTATCGACAACTATCTGCATGCCAACGTAATGCAGCAGCGCTTCCACGCCGAAGCCATGGTGCAGGCAACCGAACTGCTGCTCCAGGAGCGCGTTGCGCAGGTCACGCCCATGCGCCTGCCGGAAGAGACCCAGGCCGGTCGTGCCGCCTTTACCCCCAGCGCACCAACTACACGCCGCTTTAACACGCCGACCACCCCCATCCCCTACGCCCACCTGCTCTCCAATGGCACTTACACGGTTATGGTGACAACTGCCGGTGCCGGCGCAAGTTTCTATAACGACATGGCGGTGACGCGCTGGCGGGCCGATATGACCCGCGATGACCGGGGCAGCTTTTACTACATCCGTGACACCCGTAGCGACATGATCTGGTCCGCTGCCTATCAGCCGACGCGCCACGCAGCCCAGGATTACCAGGTGGTCTATGCGCCCGACAAGGCCGATTTTCACCAGCGCGTGGCGGGCATCGAAACCCGGATGGAGATCACCGTTTCGCCCGAAGACAATGCCGAGGTGCGCCGGATCTCGCTGACCAACACCACAGCGGCACCGCGCGAACTGGAAGTAACCAGCTTTGCCGAGGTGGTGCTGGCGCCCCCCGCAGCCAACGAAGCACATCCTGCCTTTGGCAATCTCTTTGTCGAAACCGAGTTCCTGCCGGAGCAGAACGCGCTGCTGGCCTCGCGCCGGCCACGGGTCACCACCGCTGCCCGCACCTGGGCCGTGCATGTGGTGGCTGTACGTGGTCACACCAGCGGCGGCATTCAGTATGAGACCGACCGGAGCAAATTTATCGGGCGCGGTGGCAGCGTGCATGCGCCGCACGGCCTCCACGCGCCACTGACGCAAACTGCCGGCGCGGTGCTTGATCCGAGCTTTAGCCTGCGGCGGCGCGTGCGGATTGTGCCCGGCGGCACCGTCCAGGTCACGTTCACGACAGCGGTTGCTGAAACTCGTGAGCAGGCGCAAACCATTGCCACACGCTACCGGGATTATGGCGCAGTCGGGCGTGCATTCGAACTGGCCTGGACCCAGAGCCAGGTTGAACTGCGCTACCTCGAAATCACCGCCGATGATGCGCTCCGCTTCCAGCGCCTGGCAACCTTTGCGCTCTACCCCGACCCGCGTGTCCGCGCCCGACCGGATACGCTGCGGCGCAACCGTCTGGGGCAACCCGGTCTCTGGAGCTATGGCATATCGGGAGACTATCCGATCATTCTGGTGCGGATCAAGTCAGGCGAAGATCTGCCGCTGGTGCGGGAATTGCTGCAGGCGCACCACTACTGGCGGCTGAAGCGCATGCTGATCGACCTGGTGATCCTCAACGAGAATGCCTCGGGTTACACCCAGGGCTTGCAGGACCAGGCGCTAGGCATGATCCGCAGTGACCGCGCCGGGGCCTGGCTTAACCAGCGCGGCGGCATCTTTGTGGTACGCTCCGACCAGATGAACGAGGCCGAGCAGGTGCTGCTGCTGACCGTGGCCCGCATGATCCTGACGGGACGGCGCGGCGATCTGGCGGGACAATTGCGGCGCATTCTGGCTGAAGACCACCAGACGGTGCCCGGTAAGCGCACAACTCCCGCCATTCAGCAGCGACCACCCGATGTGCAAACGACTACGGCCCTCCCACCCGAGGAGTTGCAACAGCACAACGGCTATGGCGGCTTCACCCGGGATGGACGCGAGTTTGTGATCGATCTGCAGCCGGGACGACCCACCCCCGCTCCCTGGAGCAATGTGATCGCCAACGAGAACTTCGGCTTTATCGTCTCCGAAAGCGGCAGTAGTTACACCTGGTCACAGAATAGCCGCGAGAACCGGCTAACACCCTGGTCAAATGATCCGGTAGAAGACCCGGCGGGCGAGGCGCTCTACCTGCGCGATGAGACAACCGGGACCGTCTGGTCGCCACTACCCCAGCCGGCCGGTGCCGGTGCCTTCCGGGTGCGCCACGGCTCGGGCTACTCGACCTTTGAGCAGTGGCGCGACGATCTCTTCAGCCGGTTAACCATGTTTGTGCCGCCGGCTGACTCGGTCAAGATCTACCGATTGCACCTGCATAACCGCACCGGGGAACCCCGCCGGCTCTCGGTCACGTTTTATGTCGAGTGGGTGCTGGGCGTCTTCCGCGAACAGATGGCTCCCTATATCATCACCGAGGAGGATCCCCGCACCGGCGCACTGCTGGCGCGCAACCCCTACAACAGCGAGTTTGGCGAGCGGGTCGCCTTTATCGCCGCCAATCTGCCGATTGCGAGTGCCACCGGGGATCGAACAACCTTTATCGGGCGCAATGGCGACCTGAGCTATCCCACCGCTATGCAGCGGCCCAAACTGACCGGACGGATCGGCGCGGGCTTCGATCCCTGTGGCGCACTGCGTAGCAGCATCGACCTGGCTCCGGGCGAAGCGTGTGAGGTTATCTTCCTGCTGGGGCAGGGCGCGGACAGTGACGCGGCCCGGCAGTTGATCGAGCACTACCGTGATCCCCAGGCTGCCGCCACCGCTTATGATCAGGTTGTCGCGGGATGGCAGGCGACCCTGCAACAGATCCAGGTACAGACCCCGCAGCCGCAGATCGATCTGCTGCTGAACGGCTGGCTGCTCTACCAGACGTTAAGCTGCCGCATCTGGGCGCGCTCGGCCTTCTACCAGTCCGGGGGCGCGTATGGCTTCCGCGATCAGCTTCAGGATGTGATGGCGCTGGTTAATGCCGCCCCGGAGGTTACCCGCGCGCAGATCCTGCGTGCGGCCGCGCGGCAGTTTCTCGAGGGGGATGTGCAGCACTGGTGGCATCCTCCCACCGGGCGCGGCATTCGCACCAACTTCTCCGATGACTATCTCTGGCTGCCCTTTGTGACCAGTTTTTATGTCACCACCACAGGCGATACCGGAGTGCTGGACGAGGAACTGCCTTTCCTGGAGGGCCGCCCGTTACAACCGGAGGAGGCCGAGTACTACGATCTACCGCTGGTTTCGGATGAGCAGGACAGTCTCTATGGCCATTGCATTCAGGCCATCGAGTATGGCTTGCAGCGGATGGGACCGCATGGGTTGCCGCTGATGGGCGCGGGCG
>CAKZQX010000440.1 GCA_937141995.1 uncultured Chloroflexaceae bacterium
CGCCGATCAGCGACAGTTAGTGACCAAGCATTTTCAGGCGGCGTTGAGTGAGCAGCGGGGCTTGCTGGAACTCTCCCGGACGGTGCATGCCCATGGCCGGTTGACCTGGGAGCTTGAGATTATTCCACCACCGCCGCCCAACGAACTGGCCGCAGTTCAGGATTACCTGCGCAACGCTGTTGAGGTTGGCGAGGAGTTACGCCAGATCTGGCGTAGCCGGGTTGCCGCAACATCGACCGCCGCCCCCGGTAGCGGGTTGGTGGCAAATGGTCAGGCCGAGCGTGTTGAGCGCAGTATTGATCGGCGGCGTTACTACCAGGCGCTGGTCTTGACGGAGGTCGGGCGTACGCGTACCGGGCCGCAGAGTGTTGTCAGCCGACTGCAAGACATGCTCTCAAATGATGGGACGCCGCTAGAAGAGGCCCAGCGCATACTCGCCGACCTGCGCGCCGAGCGGCCCGGCAGTCTGCCCATTCTGATTGCCTATGCCCGCGCGTTACGGCTGGAAGAAGAGTATGACCGTGGTCAGGTTGAGGCGCTCTATGACCGACTGATCGAACTGGCCCCGATGCGTCCCGAAGGATACTATGGCAAAGGAATGCTGCGGATCACCCATGGGGAGGAGCGGGATGCCGCGCGTGGGTTTATGGAGCAGGCGCTTGCGAATAACGAACTGTTTTTTCCGGCGCGGATGCAACTGGTCAATATCGCCGAGGAGGAGGGCGATCTGTTGGCGGTACTGAACCAGTTGGAGGTGTTGCGGAACCAGCGTCCCGACGATCCGGTGATCCATCTGCGCATAGCCCAGACTCTGATGCGGCAGGGGGAAATTGCGGAGGCGCAATCGGTGTACCGGCAGGTACTGGACATCGATGCCAACAACCCGGAGGCCCGGTTTGGCCTGGCCCGCACCCAGTATGACCTGGCCGAGTCCGAAGATATGCTTGAGGATGCACTTCAGAATATTGATGCCACGCTTGCGCGTCGCCCGGACTACCCCGAGGCGCTGCTGTTCAAAGGCGAAGTGCTTTATGCCCTGGAACAACCTGATGCGGCGAATAACGCCTACCAGGAGGCGCTTGAGGTTGGTATTACCAATGTGTCTAATTTGATTGCAATCGGCAATACGCTGCTTGATCAGGATAATCCGCGTATTGCTGCCAATGCGTTTAATCGTGCTGTCGAGATTCAGCCGGATAATCCCTGGGCGCATCATGGATTGGGGCAGGCATATCTGGAACTGGATAGCCTGGATTATGCCGCCGAATCAGAGCAGCGGGTATTGGAGTTGACCAATCCCGATGATCCTGTCCTGCGCGAACTGCGGATTGATGCTCTGGTAGCACTGGGCGATATTGCGCGGCAGATGGCGTATGCCGATCCCCAGGCGCAGGCCGCCGGCTATGATCAGGCCGAGAGCTACTACCGGCAGGCACTTGACCTGGACAGCACCCTCGTCGATGCGCGGCTGGGGTTGGGCCAGGTGGTCGCCGGCCGTGGGAACTGGCAGCAGGCGCTCGGCTATTTTGAGGAAGCACTGGATCTGCCGGTGGGTGCGCGCGATCCGCAGGTGCATTTCTGGGTAGCCGAGGCATTTCTGCGCCAGCCGGACCTTGATCCGGTTCGGGGCGCGGAGACTTACCGGCAGTTCATGGAGCGCTCCCGGTCGGCCTATCAGGAGGCACTCGCGCTGAAGCGTGACTTTCCGGAAGCCTGGCTGGGCCTGGCGCATGCGCAACTTGCGCTAAACAACTGGGAGGCTGCCGAGGAGAGTATTGCCGAGGCGCTCGATGTTCGTCCCGTGTATGCCGAAGCGCTGTTGTTCCGGGGCAATATGCTCAAAGCCGCGGGCAACCTGAATGAAGCCCTTGAAGCCTACAACGACGCAGTTGAGGCCAATGACCGCATTCCCGAAGTACGCTACCGGCGGGCTCTGCTCTACATTCAACGTGCAAACTACGAAGATGCCATGCGCGACCTGCAGCGCGTGGTAGCCCGGCAGTCTAACTTTGCGGAAGCCTATTTCTGGCTAGGCCATACCTACCTGGCCCAGAACGATATGCAGGAGGCGCGCAATGCCTTTGAGCAGGCGGTTCTGGCGCAGGGGGGGCGCTATCCGGCGGCGCGCTTCTACCAGGGACTTGCCGAGGAGAATCTGGGCCGCTATGAAGAGGCTATCTCCTCATTCGAGGATGTCATCATCCATGGTGGCCCGGGGGATTGGGCAGCCCAGGCCCGCGTGGAGTTGGAACGCATCACGCTGCATGAAGCCGAACTTGTGCTCCCCGGCTTACCGTAATCCGTCATTTATCGTCCCTGATCCGCATGTTTCCACACTCTCGATCAGTGGTACACTGGGGACTGCGGATCACAGATTGGAACAGATGGAATACGGTCTATGAGCATCATCGAACTTCTCCCGGAATTTGTCGCAATTCCGGAAGCGACATTTTTGATGGGCACGCCGGAGCAGGAACTGAGCACACTGGCCCAACGCTACGGCGGCACCCGTGAGAGCTACCGCGAAGAATCGCCTCAACATCAGGTGACAGTGCCGGCCTTTGCGCTGGCCCGTGTACCGGTTACTACCGCGCTCTATGCTATCTATGTCCAGGCGACCGGCGCGCAACCACCCCTGAACCGGCACCAGGCGCAGCCCCCCGCCGAACTGCTCAATCACCCGGTTGTTGATGTAAGCTGGAATGATGCCCGTAACTTTTGCGCCTGGCTGAACGAGCAACTCGCCGCAATTGAAATGCGCCTTGTGGATACCTCCGGGCAAACCATGCAACTCCGCCGGCCGAAAACAGCGTTCCGGCTGCCACGCGAGGCCGAGTGGGAATATGCCGCACGTGGGACCGATGGTCGGCTTTTCCCATGGGGCAACACATTCGATCCGGCGCATGCCAACACCCGCGAGTCCGGCCTGAAAACCACGCCGGTTGGTCACTATTCCATGGGCGCCAGTCCCTACGGCCTGCTGGATATGGCGGGCAATGTGTGGGAGTGGACCGCCACCCAGGATCGGCTCTACCCCTACGCCCCTGCCGATGGCCGCGAAGACCTGGAGGCACCGGGACGGCGTATCCTGCGGGGCGGCTGCTACGCCAATCCACAGGGATTTGCCCGCTGTGCCTGCCGCTTCCGGCTGCTGCCGACGGTGCGCAACGAGTTTCTGGGCTTTCGGCCGGCCTGCAACCTGCCCGCCGGGACTGACGAAGCTTGAGCAGCGCCGGGTGGCTACACCGCAACGATGTGAGTTGCGGTATAATAGCCTGCGTCTTTCACCCCAATCAAACCTGTGGCGAACCGGCCAAAAGGTAGATCAGGCGTCATAAGGTTCGATTGTATTCAATGAGCCGAAGCAAACCCGCCACGTTTGCTTGACAGGGGGTAGACTTATGGACGTAAAATACAACCGCTGGCTGCGCTCCTATGTGGGCCATCAACGCATCCTGCAACTGCGGGCCTGTGGCTTCATTCGTGACGAGCAGGGGAGCGTGCTGCTCTGTCGCCGCGCCGATGTGATGCTCTGGGATGTGCCGGGGGGGACGATCGAGCCCGATGAAACACCGTCGCAGGGGTTAGTGCGCGAGGTCGAGGAGGAAACCGGGCTGCTTGTTGCGCCGCAACGCCTGATCGGTACCTACGGCGGGCATGCCTTTGAGTGGACCTATCCCAATGGCGATCAGGCTCAAATCTTCGCCATTTTTATGTCCTGCGAGATTGTACGGGGAGTCATGCAAGACCAGAGCCGGGAAAACGTTAAGGTTGGTTTCTTTCAGCCCGATAAACTACCGCCGCTGCTGCCACGCACCGTGCGTATGATCGAGGATGCCTTTGCCAACCGGCCCGAGGCCTTTTTCAACTAACCGTCGGCGCAGTACACCGCCTGCGTTTCGCGCGCCAGGACATACTCCATTGGCGCAACCTGCCGAATGTAGCCCTTGAGTTCCAGCATTGCCAGCGTAGACGCAACCATGGACGCGGGCATACCGCCGGCACGGCTCAAGTGGTCGGCGTGCTGCGGCTCGGCCGAGAGTTGCGCCAGGAGCGCTGCCTCCATCGGATCTTCCGGGATGGCGGCAGCAATCTCCTGCTGGACAGGAGCGGCGGTCAGGTTGAGGCTCTCCAGGATATCCTGCCCGGCGGTAACCAACCCGGCTCCATTGCGGATGAGGCGATTGGTTCCGCTGCTACGGGCGCTAAAGATTGTCCCCGGCACGGCAAACACATCGCGGCCCTGCTCCAGCGCAAAATCTACCGTGATCAACGCGCCGCTCTTCTCCCCGGCCTCCACCACCAGCGTTCCCAGCGTCAGCCCGCTGATGATGCGGTTGCGCGGCGGGAAGTTGATCGCTGCCGGCTGCGTACCAATCGGATATTCAGAAATTAATGCGCCTTGCTCGATAATCTGTGCTGCCAGGCGCTGGTTGCGTTCCGGGTAGCGCACATCCACGCCGCAGCCGAGC
>CAKZQX010000441.1 GCA_937141995.1 uncultured Chloroflexaceae bacterium
GCTTGTCAATAAAGGTGTGCTTCCCTTTCTCGCGCACGAGCGACTGGGCTTTGTTGGACTCCTCCGGGCGCACAAAGTTCTCCGCGAGGGTGGTGTTTACTACCCGCAACCCCGCATCAATTGCGACCGGATCATCCGTTGCGCAATATTTCCCCAGCAGGTATTCCAGCACAAAGACCGGTACATTGGCCCCGACTTTGACCTTGCGCACCAGGTCTTTGCGCACCACCCGCCCGGCAAAGACTGCGCCAACTCTCTGATCAAGCTCCAGCATGGCTATGCTCCTGGTCGTACAATCAATCAATATGCCAGTATCGCTACCTCGATCCGCTTCAACCGGGCCAGCTCCACCCCGGTAGCGGCATCTATGAGATGAATGGATGCGGTTGTTTTCTCCTCCGGCGGGTTGGCAATCATGAGGGCAACGGTATTTGGCTCAATCGTAAGCGGATCAGCATCTTTCAGGGCCAGTTGCACCTCGCTGGTCGCTTCTTCAAATCCATACGATGCACTCGTTGGTATGGAGATAACTGTGTTCTTGACGCGAATTTCGACCCGGACGCGCGGCGGTACAACGTCAAACATCTGCGCCTGCGCCCGTTCTCCGGCAATGTGTACGGAGATGAACCGGGTGCTGATTTTTTGACTCCCCGGCGTCAGGGACCAGGTAATGGGATCATGCGCCATTCCCTGGTCCGGTTTTGCCGTTAGCGTCAGCACGGGAATAATTACCTCCTGGGGCGCGAGTCCGCCGTGGAAATAGGCTTTTGCGCCGCCCTTGACTTTGAACCCGGCAAACCCGACCGGCGAGGCAATTTCCAGGTCGCTGCCCAGCCCGAAATCGGCAATCTTCGCCCGCACATACGAAGCCTGAGCTGCTCCTCCGCGCCCGACCCAGACCCGACGCTTCACCTCGGCGGTATCACCACCAGGTACGTCGATCTTCATGCTGTCACTCAGTTCATCGCCAAAGAGATAGCCATGGTCAGCCGCCACGATAATGGTCTGTACATGCAGGTCGGTGAGAATGCGAAAGGCCCGGCTCAATTCAGAAAGCATGTCATCCATTGTGCGCCGCGCCAGGTGAATATCGTCCCCCTCGCAGAGCTGGTCAATTTCCTGTGAGGTGAGGAGGATGAGATCAGCCTGCTGAATGGCATCACGGATTTTCTTTTTGGGACTGGGCATTAACTCGTTGAGGCGGGCATCAACGACGGTGCCGTCAATGCCGGCCTTGAGAAAGGCAATCCGGTCTTTGCGCTCTTTGATGATGGTGCCATTGATGTCGAGTGCGAGCCTCTGTTTGCCTGCGCTTACCAGCGTGGCATGCTGCGCTCCCGGCAGCAGGGCCGCCATACCAATCGCGGTGATCGTTGGAACAGCGGCAAGCGCGGGCGTGAGCTTGATATCCCGTTCTGCACCGAGCGTCTGGGCCAACTCGCGGGCCATCTCGTAGCGCAGGGCGTCAACCCAGATGTATGCGGTCTTGCCCTGCGCTAACGCCGGTCTGACATACTGATCGAAAATCTCGACCTGGCGGAGCACAGTTGGCAGGTGAAACGCGGCCTGCTGGTAGCACCGGACAAATGCTTCGGCCAGGGCCGAACCAACCTGCGTATAGCGGTCGCGTGCCTTAAACACCAGTTGCTCTAACGCCTGCTGTTGTCCGGCAGCAGCAAAGTCAAACGTATGGTAGCGCCGTTCCATGTTGCGGTGGGTGGTATCCAGCAGGCACCAGGGATGCTCGGCGGTGGCGTAGGCGTGCAGCATTGCGGTGGCATCAAGTGCCGGCGCGGTGAGTGCCTGCTCCACCCGGTCGGCTTCGCGGAGCACCTGACCGGCAGCGATAATCAGTGCCCAGCATGCCTGGACATCGGGCAGTTGCTCGGCCCAGAAGCCGGATTGTCTTCGGCGTGCCAGATCAACCAGATAGTCGGTGGCCTGGTGCAGCAGGGCCGTCTCGATATGGTGCTGGAGCAGGTGTTCAATCTCCAGGAATGTCTCCACCGCTACGATCTGCTCGGTCGCAAAGCTCATCCCCGCCAGACCCAGCTCCTGAGCGACCTTTGTCGCGTGGGCAACATAGCTCTCGCGCAGGTCGTGCCGCAGCC
>CAKZQX010000442.1 GCA_937141995.1 uncultured Chloroflexaceae bacterium
ATTCGCATTCTCCATTACCAGGCGGCCAGTGGTGCCGGGGGGCACCCAGACCGGGCCGAGTTGATGGTCGGTAGTATCCTCGTTCTTGACCAGCAGCACATCGCCTTCGACAAACACCATCTCTTCCGGAATTGACTCGACCGTATTGCCGGCTTCGACCTGTTCCGCCGTGCCGGCCGGGATGACCAGTTCGACGGTCTGCGGGTCACGATCGGTGTCATCGCGCAACGCCTGGTATGCGCCCTCGCTGATCGCAATCGAGAGCACAATCCCGATAATCCCGGTGATGATCAGGCGGCGCACCAGTGGATGTGAAAAGTTCATGATGCTTCCTCCGCCAGGTGACGGATATCCTGGGCCATATCTTCGGTGGTTGCCCCGAAGGGAAAGGTCAAGCGCAGATTGCCCTGGACATCCACGACATAAATGCGCGAGGTGTGATCAACCAGATACCCGGCGGCGCTGCCCACCTCTTGCTTCGCATGGTAAACCCCGTAGCTCTCCCAGACATGCTCCAGTTCGCGCATATCGCCGTATAGCCCGCGAAATGTCGGATCGAAGGCTGTCATATATTGATCAAGGCGCTCGGGAGTATCACGCTCCGGGTCAACCGTGATAAAGACAAACTGCACCTGCTCGGCCTGATCGCCCAGCAGCATCTGCACCCGCTTGAAATCGGCCAGCGTGGTCGGGCAGACATCGGGGCAGGAGGTGTAGCCAAAGGCCATCACCACTACCTTGCCCTGCTGGGCGCTCAGGCGAAAATCCGCGCCGTGCTGATCCTCCAGCATAAAGTCGGTAGAGGGCATAGGCGGATCAATCAGCGAGCCGCGAAAAGTATAAGGTTGGGCAAAAAGCTGTGTTCCAGCAATGATAATGAGTAAAAGCACGAGCAACCCCGCGCCACCCAGGAGAAATTTCGCTTTCATCTAATACCTCTTCCGTATAACTATCAGCTATCGCATTGCCGTTGGTTATGTATACCCGATCCTGGCATGATTGTTGCAATACTAGCTCAGGAATGTACACAATCCTTCAGCAAGCGGTTGTCGGTTCAATTATACTAAGCGCAGATCATGGTATACGTCCGGAAAACTGTGCATTTGATCGACAGTATATCGCAAAATGGTGTGCAAAAGGTCTTGCACTGGTTCTGTCTTTGTTATATAATTGATACCTCAATGGTATAACATCCCGGTGAAACAGTTGTTGATGCACACAGTTCTCACCGCATAGAGCCGGGCAGACAGAAAGCCGCATTGCAAGTTTGGGACCAGCGGTTGCGCCGGATAGCTTTGGTCCCTCCAGGCTGTACCAGACCAGGGGTAACGCCCTGTTTGGGTTGTAGATTGGGTAGATTGGACGGGATAAAGATTGCCACCTGTATCCTGCAAGAGCCTGTTAAGGAGGTAAGATTATGACTACTGAGCTGAACCGAACGCATACCACGCCGACAACGACCAACTGGTCTATTGGCCTGCGCAACCGGAATGCCACGCTGGGCAAATCGGAATTGATTGCCGGCCTGGAGGCGGGCCTGGGTGCCGGCTATGTCATGGGCATGGTTGCGATGGTTGTCTCCTGGATTCACGACTGGGGTCTGTGGGTGCCCTTCAATGACATTGCCGGGATCTTCAACATCCAGCTTGCCGCCGCCGGTACCGCGTTTAGCCTGTCGGCGCTGATTGTCAGTATTTTGATCCACTTTGGCCTCTCGCTTGCGTTTGGTGTCGGCTTTGCTGCGCTCTACAGCGGCCTGCTCAAGCTCAACTATATTCCCGGACTGCCTACCTCTATTGGTCTGGCGTCTGGCCTGGTGACCTGGCTGCTGGCGCGCTTTGTTGCACTGCCAATCCTGGGCTCCGAACTGTATGCCGCGCCGGCTTTCTTGATCGCTCATCTGGTCTTCGGTGCAACGCTCGGCTTGCTCTATCCGCTTCTGGTGTCACGTTACCATCGCCGGCATCAGCGCCGGCATCAGCACGCCGCCCCCGCGCATTAAGTTTTTTCGTTTGCCACCCGACGGATGCACGGTGTACCTGGTCATTCCGGCTACCCTGGTTTGACCAGGTACATCGTACGAATGACGCACCTCCCCGGCCGAGAAGTGAGAAATATTTCTACTAGTAATGTGGGGTAGGACGCGCAGAAGCGCGTCCGTTGTATTTGAGTAACGTCATCGTTAGATGCCGCAATTCGTGATCAATGCCCCAGCGCCACCGGCGTCCCCATCAGGTAGAGCGCCGGGTAGAAGAAGATCCAGACCACATCAACAAAGTGCCAGTAGTTGGCG
>CAKZQX010000443.1 GCA_937141995.1 uncultured Chloroflexaceae bacterium
AGACCGGCTTGCCCCCACCGTTGCGCTCAACCCAGTTCCGCGCCAACGCCAGCCGCCCGGGGATGGTCACATCGAAGCGCTCACGCGGGTTGATCAGGTAGGGTGCATCGGGCGCATGATCGATCAGCCAGGGATGCAGCGAGAGCACATCAAAGCTATCCCATCCGGCAAGCGCCACCACGCGGTCCATAAAACCGCCCACCCCGATTGCATCAAAGGTCATCACCCCACCGTTGAGCACCTGCGCCGTCGGATCGGCGGCCTTGATTGCATCGTAGGCGGCCCGCAACAGCGCGGCATAGGCCGCCGGATCGGCCTGAGGTAACCAGGTGCCGGCCTGATCCGGCTCATTCCAGATCTCCCAGGCCGCCACCCGCGGCGAGCCGGGCGCATCGTCAATCCCATCGGCATCGTAGCGCTCAACCACCTTCGCGGCCCAGTCGGCATACGCCTGGGGATCGGTTGGCGCACACCAGTAGGCCGGCTGATCGGTTGCGGCGGCATGCGCCACGCAGCCCGGGTCACGGTAGCGCTCCGGGGTGGTCAACAGCATCCCGATAATGCTGATGTCGGCGTCGGCAATCATACCGAGCCGCCGATCATAAAAATCATTGCGACGACCATTGCCCCAGGCGGCCCAGCTTATCTCCTCACGCGTCCAGCCCACCCCGATCTGGCGGGCCAGCCGGACCAGTTCACGCGCCTCGTCCTCGCTACGCTCACGCCCGGTAATGTACATGTTCAGGCCAAAGAGATCCGGCGGCAGCGGGGGCTGCGCCGCCTGCGCGGGTCGTCCGCCCGGCAGCAGTGGCACCGGCAGAAGCAGCAACAATAGTACCGGCAGCACGCGCCGCCACTGAAAATATCGCGTTCTATGTGCGTTCATACTATATGTCACCATCAATTTTTCGGTATACTAAGAAGGAGGGAACAAAACCAGCCTGGTTTGAGGCAGCAGCGTCGGCAGCATCTATCCCAGGACGGAGCAGAATTATAGCATATCCGCTGCCGCAGCAGTTGACATACAGCACTCAAAATTGTACAATATGTAATAGATACACAGATTTGCGTAGGTTTCATAAGATTTAAGTGGTCACGCGACCGAACGGAGCAGATATGCTGGAGTTTACCGGTTTATGGATGGCACTCGTCACTTTTTTAAGCATCTGGTGTGGTCATGTCGGCGTACGCTGGCTGGAGGCCCACAGTCCCAATATCCGGCCCCCAATTATCATTCTGCTGGTCAGCGGCATTGCGCTGAATGTGTACGCCCTGTTCGCCCCCAACCTGACGCTCTCCGGCGTTAGCAGCATCATCGGCATTACGCTGATGTGGGATGCGCTGGAGATGTACCGGCAGCAGGGGCGTGTTCTGAAGGGCCATGCGCCGGCCAACCCAAATAATCCGCGTCACGCGGCCTACCTGGCCGCCGGGAAGGCCATTACCGAAGATCTACTGGATCGTGAGCCGCAGGGCAGTCCGGTGGAGCAACCGACGGCAGCACGGGCGCAGGGGGCACCCGCTTATAAGCAGTACCGGGAGGTGGAAGCATGATGTGGGAAGGCATTGCGCTGGGGCTGTTTAGTTTCGGCATTATCGGCTTTGGTTTTTTCTGGGTCATTCGCATGGAGTACCACCTGGGCTATCTCTGGTGGCCCTACCCAATGACGCTAGGTATTCTGCTGGTGGTGCTCTCGCTCTTCACGGGCAACGCGGGCTGGTCGGCCCTGCTGGGCATTACCGGCGGCTCGTTTATCTGGGGTGCCACCGAGTTGAAAGAGCAGGCTGTTCGCGCCGAGCTGGGCTGGTTCAAATTCAACCCCAACCCCAAACCCAACCCGCCCGGCCTGCGCTGGATCAAGAAGATCAAAGCGCCGCATCTGTAGTGCTTTGAGTTTTGAGTTTTGAGTTTTCAGAGACTGTCTGAAAAGATGATGCGCGTCGGTCCCACGGCATGCCGGGTGCCCTGCGACACCGGACAAGCGCCCCCGGAGTCCCGGCTTCAGCCGGTGTGTGGCCGGAACCGGCTGAAGCCGGGACGCCCGCTCCGGGGCCGTCGCCCCATGACCAACCCGTTTCAGACAGTCTCTAAGTGTTCGTAATTTGAAGTTAGTTCCGCAAGTAGTGCTGCTTTCAGCGGGTTATGACGGCTTGAAACCACCTGAAGGCAGCACTACTTGCGGAATGCGTAGTATCGGGTTTCATTGTCAAAGTGGGTGCGCTGTTGCGCGTCCCTGATCCTTCAGGGTGATACGGCTGTATGTCCGCACAGGTTAAAGCTATGCTGCGCCGGGAGTCGCGGCGGCGGCGCAATGCAATCCCCGAACGCGCCACCCGCAGCGCGGCTATCTGCGAGCGCGTTGCCACATTACCCGCCTACCGTTCAGCGCGGGTCTTGCACTGTTACCTGCCGATCCGCTCCGAGGTCGATACCCGCCCGCTGCTGCTGACGGCCCTGGCGCGCGGTACGGGCGTGGTTGTCCCGGTGGTGCGTCCCGATGTCAACGAACTGGCGCATAGCTGGGTGGCGTCTCTGGCGGCGGAAGACCTGGAGGTCGGCACTTTCGGCACGCTTCAGCCGCGCCTGCTGCAACCCGCCGAGGTGGGCGTCTGGGATCTGGTGATTGTGCCGCTGCTGGCCTTCGACCGCGCCGGCTACCGGCTGGGCTACGGCAAAGGCTTCTATGACCGCCTGCTGACCAGCGCCCCCGCCACCACTATCGGCCTCGCCTTCGCCGCACAGGAAGCCCCGCACATTCCCCACGAACCCCACGATATGCCCCTCGACCTGATTGTCACCGAGGATGAGGTGATTGCGGCGGGACAGATGCGTGAGCAGTAGGTGGGACGGGGCTTACGCAACCATTGGCGGCAATCCGAATGATTAGTGACAGTATGGCCGCAGATGTCCGGGGAGCCGGCCGCCAGGACATTTCCAGCATTCTGGTCCGGCGCTATCATCTGGATGCCCAACACGTCTGTGACACACTGTCGTGTGTGACTGATATTGTGCGTAACGGTCATTGCTAACCCGGCGGCACAACTACGCCTTCCGCGCCTTCTGCTATGCTGCATAGCCGTCCGGTGCAGTGTCCTGGTTGCCATGTGCCAGAAACCCTTCGTGAAACACAACCATGCCCTGCGGAACCAGTTCGGTAAACGGTAAGGCAAGGAAAACCTCTTGCGGAACCCCCGCATGAACCAGTTCTGGAACATGTCGGAAGTCAAACCGCTTATAGTAGTTCGGATCTCCTACAAGCGTGCAACCTTGACCGCCCAACTCTTTCAGCAAAGATAAGCCCTTGTTAACAAGTGATTTCCCAATACCTTGCCGCTGATACTCCGGCAGTACAGAAAGTGGGCCAAGGCCGTACCAGCCTGCCGCACCGTCTGAAATTGTTATCGGCGAAAACGCAATATGACCGACAATACGCCCATCAAGTTCCGCCACAAGTGAGAGCGTGAGCGCATTTGCGGCGCGTAATGCTTGTATTATGAACTGTTCGGTGTGATTGCTAATGGGGTGAGTCCTGAAGGCAGCTATGGTGACTTCGGCTATTGCCTCAATATCTGAAGCCGTTTCTTTTCGTATGATCATTTCAACCTCTCGTTTATCCAGAACGGCCATTGGTTCCGCATCGCCAGCCTGTCGGCAGCATCCGTTCCTTTACTCCGGCATACCGGGTAATATACGCGCATCTATTGACGACCACGTACAAGTAAAGCTATGTCACCCTCATTATACCCACCCGCACAGCGTAGCGGCGGTAGCGACCACGTAGAGTTGTGCTATACTGGCGGCACTGGTTCCCGCGAAGCATGCGTTGCAGGCTCTGATTATGTCAAACAACACCCCGGATGTTGCCGCAATCCTGGCCCAGATTCGCGCCGAAGTGCAGGCGCAGCGCCAGGCGCTAAACATGAACGAGGAACAGCAGGCCGCCTACAGCGCCATCGAACGTCAGCTTCAGCGCTGTGTCGAGCAACTGGAGATCACCCGCGTGGTGAGTGCCCACTGGCCGCTGGAGAGCCGCAACCCGGTTGAGCGCGGCATTAATCTGTTCAACAAGCTGGTGCGGCGCTATCTGCGCTGGTATATCAACCCGATTGTCGAGCAGCAGAATGCTTTTAACGACGTGGTTGCCCGCACGTTGCGCCTGCAGATCGAGGCGTACACGGAACTGCGCCTGCAGCTTGCGGCCCTGGCAAGAACGGACGAACCGCCCACGCCGGAGGACGGCAACCCACCTACGGACGAACCCGACAGCGCGCCCACCCGGACGGATGCGGAAACCGACGCCGGAGCCGCACCGGGCAGCAGCGCCCAGTTTCAGTCGTCCCTCCCGGATACTGCCGCGCTGCAGGCATTGATTGATAATCACGG
>CAKZQX010000444.1 GCA_937141995.1 uncultured Chloroflexaceae bacterium
ATCATCATCCGTGAAAGCAACAATCGTGCCACGGGCCGCGCGCCAGCCGCTATTACGCGCCGCCGCCGGGCCATGCTTTTCACTCATTGGCAGGTAGCGCAGGGCGGGTTTCGCCGGCGCGTTCTGCCCGGCGCATTTGGCAGTGTTCGCCAGTTCCGCAACCAGTTGGCGGGTCGTCACGCATACCGCATCATCCACGACAATGATCTCATAGGTCGCCGGGTCGAAATCCTGCGCGAGGAGGGCCGTCAGGCAGCGCCGCAGCAGGGCGGGACGGTTGTAGGTCGGCACCACGACCGATACCGCAACAGACGAGGTCATACCGCACTCCCCGGCTTCTCCAGCAGGAACGACCCGATCACCAGCGCATCCAGCGGCGCGGTCCAGAAGGACTCGACGGCATCACGCGGCGTGCAGACAATCGGCTCCCCCCGCGTGTTAAACGAGGTGTTGACCAGAATCGGCACGCCCGTCCGCGCCTGAAATGCCTTGAGCAGATCGTAGTAGCGCGGATGCTGCGCCCGGTTGATCGTCTGGATGCGCGCCGTGCCGTCGGTATGGCGCACCGCCGGGATACGCTCGGCCTGGTCGGGGCGCACCCGGTAGACGAAGAGCATAAAAGGCGACACGCCGGCAGCAACAAACCAATCCGCCGCGGCTTCTTCCAGCACCACCGGCGCAACCGGGCGGAAGTCTTCGCGGTCCTTGATATCGTTCAGGCGGGCCTGCATATCCGCCGGGATGGGGGAGGCCAGGATCGAGCGCGCCCCCAGCGCGCGCGGGCCAAACTCCATGCGCCCCTGGAACCAGCCGATGATCTTGTTTTGCGCTAGAAGATCGGCGGTCTCCCCGGCGATATCGCGCAGGCGGCGGTAGGGTAACTTGGACCAGCGCAGAAACTGCTCAATCTCCGCATCGCTGTAGTCCGGGCCGAGGAAGGCATGCTCCATGCGGTAGGCGCGCCCATTTCCTGTGCGCTCCTGGGCATCGATCCAGAGCGCCGCGCCCAGCGCAGTCCCGGCATCCCCGGCGGCGGGTTGCACCCAGATCTGCGCAAACGGTCCATCGTCGCGCAGGCGGGCATTCAGCACGCAGTTGAGCGCCACGCCCCCGGCCAGGCAGAGGTTCTGGCTGCCCGTCGTGGCATGGAGCCAGTCGGCCAGTTGCAGCACCACCTCTTCCAGCGCCACCTGGAGCGAGTGGGCAATGTCGTAGTGGCGCGGCTCCAGCGGCTCCCCCCGGCGGCGGGCCGGTCCAAAGCGCTCCGGCAGGCGCGGCTCGTTGATCGTGTACTGCCCATCCGTCCCCACCTGAATGATGTCGCGGAAGTCGGTCAGGTAGCGCGGCTTGCCAAACGAGGCCAGCGCCATGACCTTGTACTCGTCGGAGGAGTGCAGAAATCCCAGGTAATCGGTTACTTGCTGGTAGAGCAGGCCCAGCGAGTGCGGCATCCGCACCTGCCCGAGGCGCTCCAGGCTGCTGCCGGAGCCACGGTTATAACTGGTCGTGGTGCGCTCGCCGCGCCCATCCAGCGTCAGCACGGCGGCTTCGTCAAAGGGCGCGGGGAAGAAAGCGCTGACGGCATGCGCCAGATGATGCTCCACAAAATGCCAGCGGTAAGGTCCGTCGGGGTGGATGCCCTGGAAGCGCGCCTGCAGGCGGTGCGGCACACCGCCCACCAGATGCCGGGGCGCATTGACCATGGCGGCCAGGAAGAGCGGATCCCAGCCCGCCTCCCACTCTTCCGGGGTGGGGTGGGCGCTAGGCTCCAGCGGCAGCGTGATTGTTGCCGCCTCCCGGTGGCGACCCAGCAGCAGGAAGGGATCAAATGCGTAGGCCACATGCGCCACCTCGGCCATGGTGATCCCCGCCGTGCGCAGGCAGTAGTCGATGGCATGGAACGGCAGTTCGTAGGTTGAGAAGGGAATGGGACGCTTGCCATGCTTGATATGGGTGAAGCGCTCCTCCTCTGCTGCCGCGATGACCTGCCCATCCTGCACCAGACAGGCGGCCGGGTCATGGTAGGCGGCGTTGATGCCGAGTGTGTACATTGGGCTCATCTCCTCCAATTTAGCCACAGAGGACACAGAGTTCACAGAGAGAAAACTGGTTTTGCAGCACTGAGCTTTACAGCATATAGCAACCCTAAATTGCAGTGCCGTCTGATGAACGTTGAAATTTTCATCCGGATATCGCCGCTCAGGAGTCCCGGCTTCAGCCGGATCAGGCGTTCCCGGCAGGATGCCCTGTCCCGGCAGGCATCTCACCGGCTCAAGCCGGGACTCCCGGTTCGTCATATCCGGACTATTTTTTCAACGTTCATCAGGCAGGCGGGAGCGAACCCCGAAGAACCAGTTCACGACTACTTTAGGATTGCTCTATGTGCCGGCATTTAGAGACTGTCTGAAAAGATGATGCGCGTCGGTCACACGGCATGCTGGGTGCCCTG
>CAKZQX010000445.1 GCA_937141995.1 uncultured Chloroflexaceae bacterium
TTGCGGGTTTTCCCCATGCCCAGACTCCGCAACGTGCGCGGTCTCCCCGGTTGCTGCCTTGCGCGCGTTGCGAATGGCCCGCTGCACCTCGGCCACGCTGGGCTCGGTCTCCGCTGCCAGCACCGCATCAATCACCGTCGGCGGCGTGGAATCACGCGCCAGCAGCGCCGCTGCCGACTGACTGAGCCGCCCATGGATGATCGCCTCGGCAAACTGCGGGTGCTGCATCGCCTGCGTATGGATGTTCAGCAGCCGCTCTGCCGTGTCCGGGCTGGTCCCTGTCGCCTCCAGAAACACCTGCCATTCGCCGTGCGCGGCCTCGCTGCGGGCCTCGCTCATCCAGCGCGCCGCTTCCAGCAGCGCTTCCCCACTGCGTCGCCGCGCGCCCAGGTAGTGCCGGGCAATCTCCCGCAACCGTTCGCTCAGCGCATAGGTCTGCAGGTGCGCCATATCCGTCTCGGTTGCCTCCGGACGGGCCTGCGAGAGATGAAAGGGCGTGCCCCGCTCGATGTTCGTGGGCGCCGGGGCGGACGGCGGGCTGAGCATGTCCTGCAGTCGATCCTTATTGGTTGTCATAGCGCGCGGCTACCTCCTCTGCCAGACGGCGATACGCTTTTGCGCCGCTGCTGTCAACCGCATAGACGCTAATCGGCTGACCGGCAGCGGGCGACTCGACCAGTTTGATGTTGGATGGGATGCTGGTCTGGAAGACCAGATCACCATACTGCTGACGAATGGTTTCCTCAATCACCTGGTTGACGCTGGTGCGGCGGTCAACCATCGTCACCACGATACCGCCGATGCGCAGCGCCGGGTTGAGCTGCTGCACAATGGTAATCGTCTCTTCCAGTTGCGGCATGGACTTGAATGCGAAAACATGCGCCTGCAGCGGCACCAGCACACTATCGGCGGCGGTCAGGGCGTTGACGGTGAAGACCCCCAGGCTCGGCGGGCTGTCAATCAGGATGTAGTCGTACGCGCGGCGGGTTTCGGCCAGCGCCGTGCGCAGCAGCAACTCCCGCCCGAAGCGTCCGGCCAGGGTTAACTCGGCCCCGGCCAGAGCCAGCGTCGCCGGGACTAGATCGATCCCGTAGTCGGTCGTGATGGTCGCAAAGGCGGGGCCATACGTTGGGTTGAGCAGCACCTCATAGATCGAGTGCGCAATGGTCGTCGGATCAAAGCCCAGCGCCTGCGTCAGGTTACTCTGCGGGTCAATATCAATCAGCAACACCCGCGCGCCCATCTGCGCCAGTTCCACGCCCACCGAGAGCGTCGTCGTGGTTTTGCCCACACCACCCTTCTGCATCGCAATCGCCAGCACCGTCATGGCCCACTCCTCTCTGCATCCGCCGCTGTCGGCGCTGTTCCCGGCGCGCGCCGGGCCCGCTCCTCCCGCAACTGCGCAACACTCTCCTCCGAAATCGCCCAGGGGGCCGTCGGGTACTCCCCCAGTTGCTCACCCTGCAACAACCCGGCATCCAGATAGCGCCGGACCTGGCGGGGTGTCACCCCAAGTTGTTCTGCCGCCTGGCGCGTCGTTAACATACCGCATCGTCCTTATCTGCATGTCCCAGGTAGGACAGTATATGCGAGGTGGGGCAAAGGTGCAACCCGCATCGCGTCCTCGTCTCATCGCGTCCTCGTCACAAAAGAAGCCACAGGCCATGTATACGACACACCGTGTGGCTTCTTTATCAAAAGCGGGATGGTCTGGTTCATACGGGCACCGTTTTTTCGGTAGAAGAGCCGCACCCTGTCCCCTATCCCCTGTCCCCTGTCCCCTCACATACTCCCGATAACCAGCACCAGCGCGATTCCCACCACCAGCAGCGGCAGACAGCCCGATCCACCCGTCGGCGCAGGTTCGGTCTGGACATAGATAATCTGCGGCGGCTGTGGGCGCGCCGGGAACAGCACGCGCAGCAGGGCGGTCAGACCCAGGGCGAGCAGGCCGGCAAAAATCAACGTTTCCATTGTGACATCCTCCTCTGGTTGCACGGGCGTTTCCTGCTTCCAGTAAACTATGGATGGACGCGGACATGATCGTCAGGTGGTGCGGAAGGTTCCGGCACACTTCACACTGAAATTTCAGCGTATGATGGTGCATGCTTCCGCATCCATCGCAGCTATGCTGGCAGGGTAGTCATCGAACAGACGCAGGAAAGGGAGATCCGCAATGGCACGCAACGAAACCTTTGGCCGCCTGCTGAAGGCCGGAATCGGCAGCATCAGCATGTGCGAGGGCAAGACCGCGCCAGTGATTGAGGACGAGTTGGGCCGGCAGATCGGCCTGGCCGGGACGGCAGTTCAGCGCTACAAGACGGGATACCTGCCACCCGAACCGCGTACCGTTGCGATCCTGGCCGAGGCATGTGTCAAACGCGGTTTCCTGGGGCGTGAGTGGCTCCAGCGGTTCCTGCATGCCGCGCGCTACCCCTTCGCCGAGAAGTTCCTCGACCAGCTTTGCCCCATTGGGCCAGAACGCCCGCGTCCGCCCCGCGTCTACGAGAACCTGCCCGCCCCGTCCTACAGTCAGTTTGTGATGCGCCGGCAGGTGTTTGCAGAGGTGGCCGATGGTCTGGGCAAACGCACCGCTACGGTGATCATCGTGGGACTGGGCGGCAACGGCAAGACCAGCCTGGCGCGGGAGGTTGCCGCTCACGGTCTTCAGGCGGATAACCCGGTGCCCCCGTTTGATGCCGTGGTCTGGGTCAGTGACAAAGACCGCCCCGGCACCACCAATCTGAGCATTGTCCTGGACGAGATCGCCCGCACCCTCGACTACCCCGGCTTTACCCAGTTTGCGCACGACGAGAAGCGGCATGAGGTGGAGCAACTGTTGCGCCGGCAGAAAGTCTTGCTCGTCGTCGATAACTTCGAGACCATCACTGACGGCGCATTACTGGCATGGCTGTTGGATCTGC
This sequence comes from uncultured Chloroflexaceae bacterium, assembly GCA_937141995.1. Lineage (GTDB taxonomy): Bacteria > Chloroflexota > Chloroflexia > Chloroflexales > Chloroflexaceae > CAKZQX01. The sequence continues at coordinate 2,925 of CAKZQX010000445.1, forward strand.
CTGAGCCGAGTAAGGCACTCATTACCACCCGCGAGTATCGACGCGAGTATCGGCGGGGTGGCTGGCCGGTGGAACTACGCGGGATGACTGAGGCTGAGGCATGGGAACTGATCACCGAGCGCGCCCAGGTCTTGAAGATCGAGCAGTTGATCATCGACCAGACCCGGCTTGAGCCGCTGGTCATCGCCACCGGCGGCAACCCCAAGGCACTCACCATGACGCTGGGCCTGCTCAAGTACGAGCGTCGCCCACTCCAGCAGGTCGTGGATGACCTCTACGCTGCGCGGGGTGATCTCTTCGACGACCTCTTCACCCGCGCCTGGGCGCTGCTCGACGAAGCGGCCCGGCGGGTGCTGCTGGTGACAACGTTCTTTCCGACAAGTGTCAGTGGTGAGGCACTGGCGGCAACTGCTGACGTGCAGGGGTTTGTCTTTGACCGGGCCGTGGAACGACTGACCGACCTGGCCTTGCTGGATGTGCAGCAGGACGATCTCACCACACCGCCGCGCTATGCGCTGCATTCCCTGGTGCGGGCATTTGCGGGAGCGCGACTGGCAGAGGAGCCGGAGTTTGAGAAAGCAGCACGCGAGCGGTGGGTGCAATGGTATATGGAGTTGGCATCACAGGTAGGGTATTGTTGGAATGACGTGGAGCGGTTGCGCTTGCTTGACGGAGAAGAAGAAACGATCTTCGGCGTAGTTTCGTTAATGTTTCAACAGGAACGTTACGAAGAGACAATTCAAATGATAAAACTGACCAGATACTACTATCATGCTAGGGGATTATGGTACAGGACATTAATACTTAACTTGATAAGAATCAAGGCCGCTCGTCAGTTGAACAATCAATCAGCGGAACTTCAGGCGATTGCATATCATATACAAATCCTAAGCCTGCAGAACAACACCGAAGAAGTTAATCACTACCTCCAGATATTCAAAAAACTAATAAGTATGCCTTATATAGATAAAGAAGTCATTATTGAATGCCACCATGTAATGGGCATATTACACATAGTACAAAGAGATTTTCATGCTGCAAAGAAAACTTTCCAAGAAATTCTCAAGCAACCCGAGACGCTAACTACTCGCGAATATATAAACAATCGGCGATGGCTTGGAATGTGTCTATACGCTTTAGGATATACTAGTGAAGCACAAGATATTCTCCAAAAGGCACTTCATGATGCAAGTCAACATCATTATACTCGTAATATGATCGCCGTACAATGTATTTTAGCGACAATTGCTCTCGATCAGGGAGATCTTGAAATTGCTTCTCAAGCACTTGAAGAGTGTCTTTCACAGGTTGAACTCTATAATGAACGACGCCACGCTTCTGAGGTTTACTACCAATTTGCCCGCCTCCACACCCTCCGCGGCGACCTTCCCGCCGCCCGCGCCGCGCTCACCGAGGCCATCGACCTCTTCGAGCGCCTGGGCATGCGCCGCGAACGCGCCG
>CAKZQX010000446.1 GCA_937141995.1 uncultured Chloroflexaceae bacterium
CTGTGCCACACTCTGGAGCCGCGCATTGGCCGTCTCAATCGCATCCGTCATAATAGTCCGGATCGTTGTAACGGTCGGCGACCAGCGGCTGACCTGGATTGCCTCAACCATGAGCTGGCCAACGGTGACGGCTGCCAGACGACTGGCCAACTCACCTGCCTCGCGGCCCCCCAGACCGTCGGCAACAATATACGCACCTGCCTCAGAATTGACCCACAGGTAATCTTCATTGTGCGGTCGAACGCACCCGGTGTCGGTTTTGCCGGCACTAGTTATGATCATCTCTGGTATACTCCTGCTAGAACCGTTGTGTTTTTATACAATATGCTTCTTATCAACATATATATAAGTGGCACTACCTGCGTTACAGTTTCTTTATTTCGCGTGTTTTTTATTAATCACCGTTACTTTCGACATGTTGGAACGGTAAATTTCATGAAACCTTTTTATTAAAACCTCTGGTGACTGTAGATGCCCTGCAATCAGCGAGACAAAAGCCTCCTGTTTTAACGGTATTTCTACAATTAGCGCCATACCTCCGGATGGTGATTGCACCAGACGATAATATGTTGAATAACATGGGAGCAAAGAAATTATCGTCTCACCTTGTAGGGCATAGTATACAGGCAGTTTCTGAAAACATGTACAATTTTTCCGGAATATGTGCAATTTTTTCAGAAATCGGAAGCATTCAGAAAGGAGCCGTGAAACTTTAATATGTCTGACTACAGCAAAGCAGCAGGAAATATGATTCGGCAACTGCGCCGGCAGCGCAAACTTACGCTGGCACGCGCCGCCGCCATTATGCGCACCTCCGCACCCGTGCTTTCCCGCAAAGAGCGCGGTCAGGATAACATCGAGCGCACGGATATCCGGCGGACAATTGAAGCCTTTCAGCTTACTCCCTGGGAGGCTTACGAACTCTGGCTGGCAGCCGGATTTATCCCCGAGCCGACCGTGTCGCAACCGCGTGCCTGCGATCTGCGCGAATTGGCCGAGACGTTGTTACCACACCTGCCCTGTCCGGCATTTATCATTGATGAACTCTGGTATGTGTGGGCCTGGAACCAGGGCATTGAGGAGATCTGGCAAGTGTCCCAGACAGACAGTGAATACCTACATGTACTTGATGATCTCTTTTCCGAGCGTGTACGCGGGCTTTTAGGGGAAGACTGGGATCGATACATCACCCAGGCAATACGTGTGTTCTATAACAAAACAATTCGGATTTCAAATGACCCGGCATTTCGGGAATTATTGACATTCCTGGTGGAGCGGCATGGTGCCGCCTTTATCGATAAGTGGAACGCCATGCAGCGAGGCGAATACATGAATGAATGGCTGCCGCCGGTTGACATGGGCGGCACGCTTGTTACGCATAACAGCCCGCTGGGACCGATCGAGTATATGGTGATGCAGGCGCTCTTCCATTTTCCACAGTCATACGAGTTGGTAATGTACGTACCGTTTGGCACGGCAAACCAGATGCGCTATCAGCAGTTTCGCACAACGATGAGGCCACATCAGCTCTACTTTCGGGATATGCCGGATGGCTCACAACAACGTTCCCTGGGATCATGACATTGTTTATAATCCCAGGGAGCCTCATGCCTTATGTATCCGGTCCAGTGCGGCACAATTAGTCGGGTCGTTCGTCAGTCTACCCCTTTCTGAAGTGCAAAGGTGCAGCGTTTCATAGTCGCTGCCGGCGATAACAAGACTCTGCACCTCCACACACGGTCCGGCGGATCACTTCGCCGGACTATGCGCATGATCGGGAACCATGGTGGTTCGCTGCTCGGTGTGGATTTGTTTTTGACAGGAAGAGTTTATGACCTCTGCCCCCGGCCCAACCGTGACCGTTACCACAACCTACCTGCATCTTCCCTCCCGTGCGCATTTTCGTCCCGCTACCAGCGACACCCCCGACCGGCTGATCCTGGCGGCGCGGGAGCCGCTGGTTGCCTTTGCCCGCTTCCTCTACGATGTTGTTGGGCGGGACTACTACTGGATCGACCGCCACGCCTGGTCCGATGCCGCCTGGCAGAACTATCTTTCTCACCCGGGTGTGACGCAACTGGTGCTCTACCTGCGCGGTACCCCGGCGGGTTACATTGAACTGAACGCCGCCGCCGAGGAACCGGGGACGGAAATCGCCTACTTTGGTATTATCCCGGTTTTCCAGGGGCGTGGTCTGGGCAAACATCTGCTATCCTATGGTGTTCAGCATGCCTTTGACAATGGAGCAGAGCGGGTCTGGCTGCATACCTGCACGCTGGATGGCCCGCATGCCCGGGCCAACTACCAGGCGCGCGGCTTTATCACCTACCGCACGACGATGCATGAGCAGGTGCTGCCGGTACAGAGTGATTATTAACCCGGTGGGGCTCTGTTTTGTCCACACCCATCCCCCATACGCCGTACCTGGTATAATTAATCAAGAGCGCGATATCGCGCCATACGCTGTGCCCGCTCGGACGACGTTATTCGATCCCGCAACTGCAAACCTTGAAAGCCCATGCTATGCCCGATATTATCGACACCCTCAGCATTCGCGCCGGGGGGGTGCATGCCTTCCAGAGCCTCCTGCTCCCCAATGTGCCGGCCCGACCGGAACGCCTCGTCCCCTACGGCGAAAGCTATTTTCGCTGGTTGGAGCGGCTGCCCTGGATCGCGGTGAAACGCGGACCTACCGGCGAACGTACGATAAATGATACCGCCCTGCGCCTGGCGCTGCTGCGCTTTGCGCCGCCCTACCTCATCGAGGAGCGTGATGGGCGTGAGTTGCGCTATGCGATTGTCGGTGGGGCGCTGGCGGCGGCGCGCGGCGGTTGGCTGGCGCTCGGCTACCGCGAAGAAGCCGGGGGATTGCGCCTCTGGGTAGATGTGGTGGCCTATCGGCCCCGCCTGGGGGTAGGCTGGCTCTATCGCGGTACTCAGGTCCACGTCCACCGCTGGATTACGATCAACTTTCTGCATGCCTGGGGACGGCAGTTATCGCAGAACAAGTCGGAATAGCCTGACTAATGGATCAGCATCCTGACCGCCGGCACATTCTGACCTACCTGGCGCGCGAAGATCCCTACGATCTCTGAATTCGCCGATTTGCCGACTGACCCTGGGCAATGGGCCTGAACCATGGTAGCCTGGTAACAGACCAAGTTTTTTCCTGGAAAGGACATTGCATATGCAAGGCAACGTGTGTATGGTCACCGGCGCAAACTCCGGCATCGGCAAAGTTACCGCGCTGGAACTGGCGAAGCAGGGCGCAACGGTGGTGATGGTCTGCCGCAGTGAGGAAAAGGGCCGGGCAGCCCAGGCCGAGATCAAAGCGCAGAGCGGCAATGAGCAGGTTGATCTGCTGCTGGCCGACTTCGCCGTGCTCCAGCAGGTGCGTGAACTGGCTGATACTTTCCGGCAGAAGTATCAGCGGCTCGACCGACTGGTCAATAACGCCGGGCTCTTCCTCAACCAGCGACAGGAGAGCGCCGACGGCTACGAGTATACCTTTGCCGTCAACCATCTGGCCCCCTTCCTGCTGACCAACCTGCTGCTCGATATGCTCAAGGCCGGCGCGCCCGCGCGGGTTGTCACGGTTGCATCGGAGGCCGAGCGGGGAGCCCGCCTGGACTTTGACGATCTGCAGCTCCGGCAGGGCTTTAATGGCATGCGCGCCTATGGCAACTCCAAGCTGGCGAATATTCTCTTCACCTATGCGCTGGCACGGCGGCTGGAAGGGAGCGGGGTTACGGCGAACTGTATGCATCCCGGCGGGGTTGCTACTAACTTTGGACAGGGCACCTGGTTCGGGTTTGTGTTCAAACTCTTTAGCCCGTTCCTGCGCAGCCCGGAAGAAGGTGCCGCGACGCTGGTCTACCTGGCCTCGGCGCCGGAGGTCGCGGAGGTGAACGGCACCTATTTTAAGGACAAACAGCCCATCCGCGCATTGCCCATCGCCTATGACGAAGCGGTGCAGGAGCGGTTGTGGCAGGTTAGCGCGGAGTTGGTTGGTTTGCCGGAGACAGAAGCGGTTGGCACGCGGTAAGGGCAGGTAATACTACTCTCCCATGGCCCTGAGTCCATGCTGTGGATGCTCGGGGCCATGGAGATCCGGTTCAGGCAGACATCCTGTCACTCTGCCTACCGCACCCGCTCCCGCCCATACGCTACAATCTCATCCAGAAAGCGCGAAGGCTTGAGTTGCTGCCCCCGGTTGCGGGCCGCCGTCCAGGAGAGGTAGAGCCGTTCGCCCGCGCGGGTCAGCGCCACGTAGCAGAGGCGGCGCTCCTCCTCAATGCCCTCGGCACTGCCCAGGCTGCGCTCGTGTGGCAGGGTGCGCTCCTCCAGGCCCAGTACAAACACGATGGGCCACTCCAGCCCCTTCGCCGCGTGGATAGTCAGGAGTTGCACCTGATCCCGTGTGTCGTCCTCGTTGTCGGCGCTGGTCAGCAGGGCGACCTCCTGCAAAAAGGTCCGCAGATCGGTATGTTCCTCCGTGGCACGCAGTAGCTCTTGCAGATGTTCGCGCGCATCGGGCAGTTCTTCCGGGTCAAGTCGCTGCTCCAGGGCGGCCATGTAGCCGCTCTGCTCCAGCACATCGGCCAGCAGATGATCCGGTGGGTAGCCCTGCTCGGCCAGGCCACGCCAGCGTGCCAGCAGCGCCGCCAGTTTACCTGCTCCTGCCCGGGCCTTCGGCTTGAGCAACGCCTGCGCCTCTGGTCGTTCCAGGGCCGCCGCCAGCGAGAGCCCGGCCTGCGCCGCGAAGCTGGATAGCGCCGCCAGTGACTGCGCGCCCAATCCGCGTGCCGGCACATTCGCAATGCGCGTCAGGCTCAGGTTATCGGCGGGATTGACGATAGCCCGCAGGTAGGCCAGCGCATCCCGCACCACCGCCCGATCATAGAAGCCCACGCTGCCCCGCACCTGGTAGGGCAGCCGCGCCTGGCGCAATTCCGTCTCAATCGGCCGGCTCATATGGCGCGTACGGTAGAGCACCGCCATATCGCGCAACCGGCGTCCCTGCCGCACCAGATCATTAATATCCCGCACAACCTGGGCCGCTTCATCCCGGCTATCACGCGCCTCCAGAATATGCAGGCAGCGCTCACCGGGCAGAGAAGCGGCCGCGGCGCGCAACGCAATCGGCGGCACCGTCCGGCTGTGGCGAATGACGGCGTAGGCGGCATCGAGGATGGACTGGCGACTGCGGTAGTTGGTGGTTAGCTCAATCACCTGCGCCTCGGGGAAGTCCTGCGTAAAACGCCCGATAATCGTGTGGTCAGCGTTGCGGAAGCCGTAGATCGACTGCATCCCATCGCCGACAACAAACAGTGAGCGCGGCTGTCCTACCGCCGGACGGGAGATCATTTCGACCAGCGCATGCTGGCTGGGGTCGGTATCCTGGTACTCATCCACCAGGACATGGGTCCAGCGGGTATGGTACTGCTCCAGCACCTCGGGATGCTCCGTCAGCAGTTGGTGCGCCAGCCGGATCAGATCATCAAAGTCGAGCGCATTGGCC
>CAKZQX010000447.1 GCA_937141995.1 uncultured Chloroflexaceae bacterium
GTTGGCATGGCGTGAGTATACCACAATTTCTTCCCCCCAAGTGTGAACAGTTACTCACATGTCGGTATTTGCCCCGTTGCGCGGCCTATGCTACAATCCCCTCCAGTGTGCATTATTTCCGGCAGGTGGCCCCGGGCTGCCTGCCGTCTTCATGGGTATCTGGGTGAGATCAGTCCGGGCCGGGCGGCCGGGAGCTATGTGCATGTGGCATGATGTGGCTCCGCCGCAGGAGGCACTCACGATAGAAAGGAGCGATGGCAGATGTCGCAACAGATTTTGCAAGATCTGGCACAGCGCCAGTACAAAGCTGAGATTCCGGAGTTTCAAGTTGGTGATACGGTGCGGGTGGGGGTGAAGGTGGTTGAAGGTAGCCGCGAACGTGTGCAGGATTTTGAGGGCGTGGTGATCCGGCGGCGGGGTGACGGCATCAATGAGAATTTTACGGTGCGGCGGATTGCTTCCCACGGTATCGGCGTAGAGCGAACCTTTTTGCTGCATGCGCCACGGGTCGAGGCGATTCGCGTGGTACGGCGCGGTAGGGTGCGGCGAGCCAAGCTCTACTATCTGCGTGGGCGCACCGGGAAGGCTGCGCGTATCAAGGAGCGCCGCCGGTAGTGTTGCCGCGCAGCCGACCCCCAGAGCCGCAGCAAAAGTGGCGTGGCATGCGGCGGCGGGTAGGTGCCGTCTGGTACCCTGCCCTGATCCGCTGGGCGTTTGCCCGCTTCTACCGCGAGTTTGCCTGGACATATGATTTTGTTGCGTGGATTGTTTCGCGTGGACTGTGGCGTCGCTGGACACTGGCGGCGCTGCCGTATCTTCGGGGGCGGGTGCTGGAGGTCGGGTGCGGTACCGGGTATGTGCAGGCGGCGCCGGCGACGCAGCAGCGTGGTGGTCTGGTCGGGCTTGATGCCTCACCGCAGATGCTGGCGCTCACGCGGCGGCGACTGCAACGCCGGGGAGGCGCTGTCAGACTGGTGCGGGGAGTGTCCCAGGCGTTGCCGCTTGCGGAGTCGGCGTTTCAGACGGTGCTGGCGACCTTCCCCAGTGAGTATATCGTTCAGCCCCGGACACTGGCCGAAATCCAGCGCGTGCTGCAACCATCCGGCCAACTGATCATTGTTGATGCCGCCTGGTTTACGCACGATGGGCTCTATACGCGGCTGGTCGATAGTGCCTACCGCCTGACCTTCCAGCGGCCGGTGCGGGGCATGCCGGACTATCAGCCCTACCGGGCACTGCTGGAGCGGGCCGGCTTCGTGGTTGCAGGACATTGGGAGACGGTCGGCCCCAGTCGGGTGCTGGTGCTGGTTGCCACGCGGCCGGAATGGTAACGTATGCCGCCGGATGTACAGTTTGAGCAAGATTTGTGTGCTGCCGGATATCAGCGTGTCGCGGGAATCGACGAGGCGGGTCGCGGCTGCTGGGCGGGGCCGGTTGTGGCGGCGGCGGTGGTGTTGTCCCCACAGGTGCTGGCCCAGCCGACATTGCTGGCCGGGCTTGATGACTCCAAGCTGTTAAAGGTAAAACAGCGGGAAAGCACTTACGCGCAGGTGCTGGCCCATGCCGATGGAGTGGGCCTGGGGGTTGTGCCTGCCTATCTGGTTGACGCATTGCGAATTGTACCGGCCACACGGCTGGCAATGACGGTTGCCCTACTGAGTCTCGGTTGTCCGGTAGAAGCGCTCTTGATCGACGCGGTTAAGTTGGAGGAGATTGCCCTCCCGCAGCAGGCGTTGATCAAGGGGGATGCGCGCTGTCTCTCGATAGCCGCCGCCTCGGTTGTCGCCAAGGTTACGCGTGATCGCCTGATGCGCGGGTTGGCGCAGGTGTATCCCGGCTATGGCTTCGCCGCACACAAAGGCTATGGCACGGCGGCCCATCAACGCGCGTTGCGTCAGTTGGGGCCGTGTACGCTGCACCGCAAAACCTTTCGCCCGGTTGCCGAGATTGTTGAGCTATTTACCTGAATTACACGACTATCTGACGATATGCGTTTACGAACTCATCTCTGGACCTCAACCCTGACGGCACTGCTGCTTTATCCGCGCAAGCCGCTCCCGGCCGTGCTGTTTACCTCGGCGGGAGTGTTGATCGATCTCGACCATCTCCTGATTTACGGGTGGCGCACGGGTGACTGGAGTCTGGTTGGTGCAATCGGCTACAATCGCTATCGCCACCGGACGCTTGCACCGGGAGATACCCGTCCACGCTATGGAAAGCTACGCTCCTGGCTGCATCAACCGCTCCTTGTGTTACCCACTGTCTGGATCCTGGCCCGGCGACGTTCAGCGCTACGTCCGGTTGCGTGGGGGTTGACCCTGCATCTGGCACTTGATCTCACCGAGGACTGGCTGCGCTGGATACAACGCTGGAACCGACCGGCGCCGCCGCATTAATCTGGGCTGACGAAGGTATGGTACACTGCTGGTATCAAGGAGTAGTTTTTATTGGCATAACTGCGCAGTGTTTGTGGCAGCGATTGTTGGAAGAATGGAGTAGAACCATATGGAAGCTGACGAGCAACCATTTGATGAAGATCCAGGGACCGAGTTGGCGCGGTTAGCCCAGGAGACCATTGAGGCGCAGTCGGAAACCCCTGATCCGGCCCAGTCCCGGATACGCTGTCAACGCGTGGTTGATCTCTATGCCCGGGGCGTGATCCAGGAGGCGCGCGATAATTTTCATGCGGCGCTCATTCTGTTGTATGGTGAACTGCAATCTCACTTCGAACTGGCGCGCATGTTTGCGCGCCGGGCGGCGGCATTGGGCGATGGGCGGGCATGGACTGTGCAGGCAATGGCATGGGACCGGTTGCTGATCGCACTACGCAAGCCGCAACGCTTTGGTACCCAGATCATCAAGAAGGGAGGGGTCTGGACGCTCGGTGAAGTGGAGCCAACGATTAGCGACACCGAGCGTGCGTTGTATGGTGTGCCACCGTTGTATGTCCAACAGCAGCGAGTAGATCAACTCCAACGTCAGGATGATGAATAACCGCTATGCGGAGTTCCCGAACAGCCGATACAGTCTGTTCTGGTTACAGGTGCCGGATTCACATGTTCAGCGATCAGCAGTTCCGTACTATGCGATATGTTCTTTTTCCTGCGACGGCTCCTGCAATCCCTGGTAGAGTGCGCGGAGCAGATCACGCAGTTGCTGTACTTCATGTTCCGAGAGTGATTGCATCCGGCGGCTGACACTGGCATGGTGCCGTGGGCGAATATTCCGTAGCTTCTCAGCACCTGTCGGTGTCAGGCAGATCAGACTGACCCGCCGATCCTGCGGATCAGGTTTGCGCTCAACCAGCCCCTTGCTGATCAGTCGGTCAACAATGCCGGTCAGGTTGCTATTGTCACACAACATCCGGGCGCTAATTTCGCTGAGTGGGATGCCTTCCGGTGTTGCGTGATTGAGAATGGTAAACTGCGGCACCGTTAACCCCTCACGGCGCAAGTCGTACCGATTGTATGTATCCATGATTGAGTTGACCTGCCGGAGCAGGGTGTAAGCCTCAAGTTCCGGGTCATACATTCTTGGATCAAGATAAACGGTGGTGGACATGGCTGATTCTGTTCCTTATGATAAGGTTCACTGCATGATGTGAATACAATGCACCAACTATATCAACACTATGCACAGCAATATACCATGATGTACAATCAATGTCAATGCTATGCACAGCTTTTGTGGTACAATTGGCCGGAATTCGTCGCAGTGCCGGGAAAAACCGAAAAACCATGGGTGTGCTCATGGAGCAGATGTAGTGTAGGAGGGAGTACGTTTTTATGACATCGCCTCTTCCCCGGTACGACCGCATCGCATCGCTGGTGCTGATTGTTGTGCTGGGCCTGGCTGTGATTCTCTGGATTGATATCAATCCGAATATTTTGCGGGCGCGCCTCTTTGGTGATTTGCCGACAATTACCGTCTCCTGGTTGCTGATCGCGTCACTGGTTGTGATTACCAGTGCCGGCGCGGATCTGCTGGTACGCTCGCATCCGCAGATGCAAACCCGGACGTTGCCCACGTTCAATCTGGGTTTTATGACGGTTGAGGTTGTGCCGGGCTTCTGGATTTTGCCGTCGTTTTGTGTGATTGGCTCATTTGCATTTTTTCGGCTGTTTAGTGCCACGCTCCAGGGGTTGGCATTTGTCCTGGCGCTGGTGGCTGCCGGTGGCTTGCTGTTGACCGTTCTGGTGGCCCAGCACTACAGTCTGGATCGGCACCCGCCAACGGCGCAGCGGGCACGGTTGATCTTGCTGGTTATCACCTACTTGCTCACCTTTAGCTGTTTCAGTGCGATCTACTTCACCCGGTTACGCACGCTTTATGCGGCAACCCTCGTTGGCAGCACGGCAACCCTGCTGGCGTACGAAGTGCTGCGCTGGACCTCGCGGCAGGCTGGACGGCGGTTAGCGTTGATCATTGGGTTGGTGCTGGCGGAGGCGATATGGGCGCTGAACTACTGGCCGGCTCCTTTTTTGCTGGGTGGAACGCTCATGCTGGTGCTCTTCTATGTGACGACAAGCCTGGTGCAGCATCATCTGGCCGGGACGTTGCAACGGCGGTTGCTGGTCGAGTATGGTCTGTTTGGTAGTGGGTTGCTGGCGGCTCTGATTTTCGCAACCTTCGGCTGGTAACGGCGGTGCCGGGAGATACCTTCTTTGGAAGACAGTATTGACACACAGGTGCTGCGGGTCGCGCTGGATGCGCCTGATTTACGCCTGATCCAACGGGCGGCGGCACGGTTGCGGCAGGGCGGTCTGGTGGCGTTCCCGACCGAAACTGTGTACGGATTGGGCGCAAATGCGCTTGATGCGGCAGCGGTAGCGCGGATCTTTCAGGCCAAGGGGCGGCCTGCATCCGATCCACTGATCGTCCACATCATCGCGCTTACACAACTGAGCGACGTGGCGCGTGTGGTCCCCGATGTTGGTTGGCAGTTGACGCAGCGCTTCTGGCCGGGGCCGCTGACGCTGGTGTTGCAGCGGCATGCGCAGGTTC